>NZ_JAXHDC010000002.1:0-279042 GCF_037072045.1 Oceanobacillus sp. MO10714A
TTTGTTTACTGGAGTTTTGTCCCAGCCTCTATTTCCAATTCTTTGGATCCTCACGCTGGGGGATAATCCAACAGCCAGCAGGAGTCTTATCAAACACCACATTCAAATTTTCCTTTGCAACATCCCGTTTGAGTAACCGAATAAGTTCTGGGGATTCAGCAAATGCATTTTCCCCGTTTTTCAACTGTTCAATTTTTTGATTTAATAATGACTTTGTAGGTATGACCATTGCGCTTATCCTCCTTTATCGCGTATTAACGGTCTGTAATACCCCCACATTTAAACATGAAGGAAGCCCAACATGTGAAGGTGGGGGATAAACAGTCCGTAAATCCCTGATTCTGTTCAACTAACATTCAGTGGGGGTAAGGATTCCCCACTGAATGAGTTTCACTTTATCATTCCATCGTATGGGCTTTTGACAAATAGGTTCCTGTTCATCTCGAAAAATGTTCAATTCGCTATACTAGCGTTAGCAACGATTCCTAGCTTCGGAGCAAAGATCAAACGGGTAATGGAGAAATGGTACGTGACATTATCTATTGTGAACGCTTTATTCTCAATTGCCGAGATGAGTAATTCTTCATTAGAAGATACAATAAGAATATCAGTACCAATTAGGTGGCTGATTTCTTCCTTGATTAATGTTTTCAACTGGGAGACGAGCAAGCTGTCATTTTTCAACACATCCGGATTGGAAATCGTAATTTCAATTTCTTCTATCGCTAGTTCGGTGTCTTGATCTTCCTGGCTCTCAAGCAATACTTTATTCTGTTGCCTTAAGTCAATGATTTCCTCGCCTAACTGATAATTCTCTGCTAGTAAGTCTTCGTACATGACACCGTACATATAAATTAAAACGAAATAACTAATAAGGCCGCCGACAAGAACACCAATGAAGAATCGTTGCCATTCCGGGCGTCTATAATAAGGGGGGAAGTGCATTTATGACATCCCTTTCTCGGTAAGCCATTCAATAATTGTGATGCCAAACTTTACTCCTCCCATTGCCGAGATGATGAGGAGAACCTGTTTCACTAGATCAAAAGTTGAACCGTCGAGTAAACCTCTCTCTACATTCGCAATCGCATCGAACGTTCCACCGATTGCTGCTACAATCGCCCAAATGCGCAGCCGGTCCGCGATTCTTGTCATGGATGATAACGGGGCTTCCCCGGTTGCAAAGTCGCCGATACTCCCGATAACCGAACCGCCAAGGATTACGCCAAGTGCGATGAAAAAACAATGGATAAATGCTGCGAAAAACCGTTCCTCCATGATGCGCTTCACTCCTTTTAGCATGTCCTTTAATATTTTATGTGCCGATTGTTGCGTTTATGAGCCTCCTGAGAATAACGGGAGAAAAATACGTAAGCGTATGCTTGTTCTTATATTATTGTTATAATAGAAGTCAGTGAAAAGAAGGTGGGATTGTATGTCTTACATACATTTACAAGTTAGAAGCGGCTATAGCCTGATGAACAGTACAATTACCATTGAAAAGTTACTAAATAAAGCGAAAGAGCTACAATTTCCGGCACTTGCCCTAACGGATGAAGGAGTACTTTACGGCACGATTCCTTTTTACCGGGCATGTCAGAAGGCAGGAATTAAGCCGATCATTGGCTTGATTGTACCGGTTGCAACGGATGAACAAGGATCGGTTTCGAAGCTTACCTTACTTGCAAAGGATAATAATGGGTATCATCAGCTAATGCGTTTGAGTACATTTCTGCAAACGGAAGATAGAGCGGCACTCTCCTTGGAAGATCTAGCAAATCATTCGGCAGAACTTATAGGTATCCTACCACTTAAGGATACGGAACTTTCTTCTAAATTGAGTGAGAATAGTTTCCAGGATGTAAAAGAGTATTTGCATGCATTTGAAGGGTTATTTGGAGCGGAAGACTTTTACATTGGTATCGAAGAAGGTGGGAGATCCACTACGCTACTCAAGGCTTATGCAGATACATATCCAACCAACATTACAGCTATCACCGATGTCCATTATCTCGAGGAAAAGGATGTATACAGTTATGATTGTCTCCTTGCTATGAGAAGCAGCAGGCAGTGGGATATGCAATTGTCAACTCCGGCTTTACAGAATAAGCATTTACGCACTGTGCAGGAAGTAGAGCTAGAACTTGGAGAAATTTTCCCTGAAGCAATTCGTGAATCGGTAAAAATTGCAGAGAAATGTTCGGTTGAAATTGATTTTACGAAACGATTCCTTCCAACTTATCCGCTCAAAGAAGGGGTAGATGTACATACCTATTTAAAAGAACAATGCTATTTGAAACTAGAGGAAAAGTACGAGAAAACGACGCCAGAAATTAAAGAGCGTTTAAATTATGAACTAGCTATCATTAAGGCGATGGATTTTAGTGATTATTTCTTAATTACAGCTGATATTATTGCTTATGCCAAAGAAAAAGGAATCGTTGTCGGTCCAGGGCGGGGTTCTTCAGCAGGCTCCCTTGTTGCTTATACGCTCGGGATTACGGCTGTCGATCCTATAAAATATGATTTACTGTTTGAACGTTTCTTAAATCCGGAAAGGCAGACGATGCCAGACATTGATATCGACTTTTCCGACGAGAGACGTGATGAGGTCATTGCGTATGTCAGGGAAAAGTATGGTAAGGAGCATGTTGCCCAAATTATTACGTTTGGTACATTTGCAGCAAGATCATTAATTAGGGAATTGATAAAGACGCTTGACGTGGAACAACAAGATGCAAGATTTATTTTAAAGGAAATTGCCACCCAGCCGTCGAATTCTATAGTAGAGATGATGAAAGGTCTCCCGGAATTAACGGATTATATTAAGCAATCCACTAAGTTGAAGCTATTATTTTCTATAGCTGTCCGTTTGGAAGGTTTGCCACGTCACATCTCAACCCATGCGGCAGGTGTTGTTATAAGTGAACGGCCATTACGTGACCACGTCCCACTTACAACTGGATCAGGTGAAACTTATTTAACTCAGTTTGCCATGAATGATCTCGAAGCAGTTGGTCTTTTGAAGATGGACTTTCTCGGTCTAAGGAATCTGTCTTTACTTGAAAAAGTCATTCAATCGGTCAACTATACGCGGAAAGAACCACTCCGTTTAGAAGCAATCCCTGTCGAAGATGCAGAAACGTTTAAACTCCTGCAGGAAGGTCGGACGAATGGAGTTTTCCAATTGGAGTCAGCTGGGATGAAGCGAGTATTAAAAGAGTTACAGCCGACCGATTTTGAAGATATTGTTGCGGTCAATGCCCTTTACCGGCCAGGTCCAATGGATTTCATCCCGACTTATATCGCAAGGAAAAATGGACAGCAGACTGTCGAGTATCCCCACCAAGACTTAGAGCCAATCTTGGAATCGACCTATGGTGTGCTCGTTTATCAGGAGCAGATTATGCAAATCGCAAGCAGAATCGCTGGTTTCAATCTAGGGGAGGCAGATATTCTACGGCGGGCCGTCAGTAAGAAAATTTATGCAGTCATGGAAGAAGAGCGCCAGGCATTTATTGAAGGTTGCTTGAACAATGGTTATACAAAGCAAGTGGCTGAGGAAATATTCAGTTGGATTGTCCGTTTTTCCAATTACGGATTCCCGCGTAGTCATGCGGTTGCTTACAGTAAGATTTCATATCAATTAAGCTACTTAAAAGCAAATTATCCTGCAAGCTTTTTTGCCGAAATTCTAAGTGCAGCTCGGAATCAGCAGGATAAAATTCAGCTTTACTTAAAAGAGATGCATGAGATAGGTCTGGAACTTTTGCCACCATCGATTAATCAGAGTTTCGGTAAGTATTCAGTGGAAAAGGGGCGGATCCGGATGGGACTGCGCTCGATTAAAGGAATAGGTGGGGATGCAATTAGGGCTATTATCGAGACGAGGAGAAAGGCACGTTTTAAAGATTTGTTTGACTTTTGCCTAAGGGTGCCAAGCGAAACAGTGAAGCGTTCCACGATTGAAAACTTGATCCTTGCCGGCGCCTTTGATGACTTGTATGGCAACCGTGCAAGTTTACTTGCCTCCATTGATCAGGCGATGGAGCAAGGAGAATTATTCCGTGAATTTTATGACCAGCCCAATCTTTTTGAAAACCAGCTTAGTCTAGAAGGAAATTATGTAGACATAGAAGATTTCACTGTCGCGAAGAAGCTTCAAGATGAGAAGGAATTGGTTGGGATGTATATTTCCAGTCACCCGCTGAAAAATTATCGTACCAGGCTTCGTGCGAGTGGTTACATGCAACTCGCTGCACTAAAGCATCTCTTAAGAAAGAATGATACGAAGATTGTTGTGATCATTCAGGAGATAAAGCAAATTCGAACGAAGCGCGGTGAACAGATGGCATTTCTTGTGATTGCGGATGAACAGGATACACTGGATGCTGTCATCTTCCCTGATACGTATAGGGAAGTAAAGCGCTGGCTTGAGGAGGAGCAGCTTGTAGCCATTACGGGTAGAGCGGAAGAAAGAAATGGTCGCTTACAATTTGTTGTGCAGAATATGGAACTTTTCAATGAAGAGAATCTTGAACAAAAGTCAGAAAAAATTATTTTCATCAAATCGACGAAAGAAACGAATCCGGATGCACTTAAAGTCATTGATCGAATTGCTAAAGAGCATCCAGGGGGTACAGCGATTATTTTATATAATGAAGCACAGAATCAATCATATAAATTAAAGGAAAATTATTTCCTCCATCCATCTAGCGCTACCTTGAACAAGTTACGGACTTATTTCGGAAAAGACAATGTCGTCATGAGAAAAGTCTAGTCTTGTACGAAGCTTTACAGAAGTTTCTCATTTGATATAATATAGAAGTTGCAGGTGGTCTGACCACTAAAGCGAACCGTTAACCGTCTAAATATGGGAATATTTAAAGGGGAGATTATAATCATGGCAAGCCTAAGAGATGAAGCATTACATATGCACAAAGTGAATCAGGGTAAGTTATCGGTTGAGTCGAAAGTTCAGGTGAACGATGCAAAAGATTTAAGTCTCGCCTATTCACCAGGTGTAGCAGAGCCTTGTAAAGAAATTTACGATCGTACGTCTCGTGTATACGACTACACGATGAAAGGAAATATGGTTGCTGTCGTTAGTGATGGCTCAGCAGTGTTGGGGCTTGGTAATATCGGACCGGAAGCAGCACTTCCTGTTATGGAAGGGAAAGCTGTCTTGTTTAAGAGCTTCGCAGGGGTTGATGCGTTTCCGCTTTGTTTAGCAACTCAAGATGTGGATCAGATTGTGAATACAGTAAAACTGCTGGAGCCCACTTTCGGTGGTGTGAACCTGGAAGATATTGCTGCACCAAACTGCTTCATCATTGAGGAGCGCTTGAAGGATGAAACGAATATTCCGATTTTCCATGATGATCAACATGGAACAGCAATTGTTACGGTTGCAGGCTTAATTAATGCACTTAAACTTGTCGATAAGAAATTTAAAGACATTAAAGTCGTATTAAGCGGAGCAGGAGCCGCGGGGATTGCGATTGCCCGATTATTAGAGAGCTTTGGTGTACGCAATATGGTAATGACAGATTCCCGTGGGGCAATTTATGACGGCAGAAGCTATGGAATGAATGAGATTAAAGAAATGGTTGCCCAATTTACAAACCTTGACAAGGAGGAAGGCACGCTTGAAGACATGCTGAAAGATGCCGACGTATTTATTGGCGTTTCTGTTGCGGGTGCTCTTACAGAAGGAATGATTGCGAAGATGAATAAGAATCCAATCATCTTTGCTATGGCAAATCCAGAACCGGAAATAATGCCAGAGGAGGCAAAGAAAGCAGGCGCGAAAGTGATTGGCACTGGTCGCTCTGATTTCCCGAACCAGGTGAACAACGTATTGGCATTTCCGGGAATTTTTCGTGGGGCACTAGAAGTACGTGCAACAAGAATTAATGAAGAGATGAAAGTAGCTGCGGCAGAAGCAATTGCTTCTCTGATATCGGACGAAGATTTGAATGAGGACTATGTGATTCCTGCACCATTTGATGCACGTGTTGCTCCAATTGTAGCAAAAAGTGTTGCGAAAGCTGCAATGGAATCGGGTGTTGCCCGTATTCAGGTCGATCCGGAAGAAGTAGCAGAGAAGACGAGAGAACTAACAGGGAATTATGAATAAGAGATGAAGAAGCTTGAGAAGGGATAGATGTTTAAGGTGTCAAATCCTTCCAAACCAAAAGTATATCAAGGTGTGCTAGAGGAATTACGGGTCTATATTAAAGACAATCATCTATCACCTGGTGATAAACTGCCTTCGGAACGAGAATTAGCCGATAAATTACAGGCAGGCAGATCTTCCGTCAGAGAAGCATTACGTGCACTCGAATTATTAGGGCTGATTGAAACCCGTCGCGGTGAAGGTACATTTTTAAGATCCTATCAATCGTTACAGTCTGTGGAATTATTATCTTCATTTATTTTATTAGCAGATAGGACAAGAGATGAACTCCTTCAAGTAAAAACTATGATTGAAAAAGAAGCGGTGAAGTTAGCATGCCCGAATATGGATGAAGTTGCAAGGTCCAAGTTGAACGCTTCGATCAACCAGACAACTGTACTTGAGGAAAAACATACAATTTTTTTCACTTATTTACTTAAAAAAGCGAATAATCAATTATTGCTAAAAATCTGGATGCTGTTGGAAGAATTCTCAAGTTCCATCACAAAAGCTCATTATGATGAGCATTTTTATAACCAATTAATGGAACTCTTGGCAAAAAAGGATTACGATGCCATAGAAGAGTTATATAAACAGCAAGATCATCAATTATATGACTAAATCCGAATAGCTTACAAATTATGACAGTATTTTCTTCTTGGATAAGCTATGATGTGGAAGAGATATGCAAAGCACGCTGTTAGAAAGAAGGAGGTATGATCTTGCTAAAAGATATATTTGGCAAGCGCAGACGATATGCATCGATACCCAGTGAACAAGGGAAGATGGATGTTCCGGAAGGTCTCATGCAGAAATGTAGAGGATGTAATAAAATCTTTTACAGAAAAGAAGTGAAGAAATCCCTTCATGTCTGTACGAACTGCGGCTACCATCATCCACTTACCGCTTGGGAGCGGATTGATAGCCTCTTTGATGTAGACACATTTGTTGAATGGGATGCAGAGATCTCTTCTGCCAATCCGCTAAACTTCCCGGATTATATAGAAAAAATAGAAAAAGACCAAAAGAAAACGGGCTTAAATGAAGGGGTAGTAACTGGAAAAGGTTTAATTGACAGCCATCCAACTGCCTTTGCCGTAATGGACTCGAACTTCCGAATGGGAAGTATGGGTTCAGCAATTGGTGAGAAAATTGCCCGCGCGGTTGAAAATGCAAGAAAAGAAGAAATTCCGTTCATTATTTTCTCAGCATCAGGAGGCGCAAGAATGCAGGAAGGTGTTCTAAGCCTTATGCAAATGGCTAAGACGTCGATTGCTATCAAGCGATTCAGTGATGCAGGAGGATTAATGATTTCTGTTATGACCCATCCGACTACAGGAGGAGTGTCAGCAAGTTTCGCATCTATCGGTGATTATAATTTCGCTGAACCAGGTGCATTAATTGGCTTTGCAGGCAGAAGAATTATTGAACAAACAATCAGGGAAAAGCTTCCCCAGGATTTCCAGACCGCCGAATTCCAGCTGAAGCACGGACAATTGGATAAAGTAATCCACCGGAAAGAAATGCGTAATACGCTTGCCCAGTTGCTGAAGTTGCATGAGAAGGGTGGAGAATAAGAAATGAAGCACGTATTGGATTTTGAAAAACCGGTAGTCAATTTAAGAGAAAAAATTGCCGAGTTGAAAAAGATCACACAAGATAGCGAAATGGATTTAACGGATGAAATCTCAACCCTTGAAGAAAGATTAAAGGTGTTGGAAGATGATATATATGGGAATTTGAAACCGTGGGAACGGGTGCAGATGGCAAGACATGGCGAGCGTCCGACGACACTTGATTATATCGAACGTTTATTCACTGATTTCATCGAATTCCATGGAGACCGTTTATTTGGAGATGATGCCGCTATTGTCTCTGGTATTGCTTTTTATAAAGACAAGCCAGTTACCATCATCGGACACCAACGTGGTAAGGATACGAAGGAAAATATCCGTCGTAACTTTGGGATGCCACATCCAGAAGGGTACCGGAAGGCATTACGCCATATGAAACAAGCCGAGAAATTTAATCGGCCAATTATTTGTTTTATCGATACGAAGGGGGCTTACCCTGGAAAAGCAGCAGAAGAACGTGGGCAAAGTGAGGCAATCGCAAGAAATCTAATGGAAATGGCAGGTCTAACCGTCCCGATTGTATGTATTGTCATCGGGGAAGGCGGTAGTGGAGGAGCCCTTGCTCTTGGTGTTGGAGATTACATTCACATGCTTGAGAACTCAACCTATTCCGTTATCTCGCCTGAGGGAGCAGCGGCGCTCCTTTGGAAGGATGCTAGTTTAGCTAAACACGCGGCGGAAACGATGGGAATTACTTCCTACGATTTGAAGAAACTTCATGTCATAGATGAGATTATTCCGGAACCGCGGGGTGGTGCACATCGTGATGTCGATGAACAGGCAAAATTTATCGATACAGTCCTATCAAAATCCCTCAAGACACTAGCTACATACGATGAAGAGGAATTATTAGAAAAAAGATGGGAAAAATATAAACAAATTGGTGACTACATGAATCGATAAAAAATAGGCGGTGCTTTGTCTTTTTAGTGACAAGCGCCGCGTTTTTTGTTATTTTGGCGGTGAAATAATTGCTATTTTGCCGTTTTTTATTTATCTTTAATGTAGTGAGGTAAAATGATACAGGGTATACAAAATTAATAGTACAGTTTTTCCTTGCTTGAGAATAGATGTAAAAGTTGAACTCATGCTTGTACTCATAAAACCTATATTCGAGGTGAAGAAGATGAAACGAATTGGAATATTAACAAGTGGAGGCGACGCTCCGGGAATGAATGCAGCAATCCGGGCAGTCGTACGTAAAGGTATTTATCATGGACTGGAATTGTACGGCATTAAGTACGGTTACCAGGGATTGATGGAGGGACGAATCGAAAAAATGGAAATCGGCTCGGTTGGAGATATTATCCAGCGGGGTGGGACGATGCTTTATTCAGCCAGAAGCGATGAATTTAAAACTGATGCAGGCCAGGAAAAGGCAATTGAGCAGCTGAAGAAATTCAAAATTGATGGCCTCGTTATTATTGGCGGAGATGGAAGCTTCCTTGGTGCGGAGGCACTTACTAAAAAAGGCTTCCCTTGTATTGGAGTCCCTGCGACGATTGATAATGATATAAAGGGTACAGATTTTACAATCGGTTTTGATACAGCACTGAATACCGTTATTGAAGCAATTGATAAAATCCGTGATACAGCTACTTCGCATGAACGTACCTACATAATTGAGGTAATGGGTAGAGACGCGGGCGACCTTGCATTATGGGCAGGGCTAGCTGGTGGAGCAGAAAGTATCCTTATTCCTGAAAATAGGGAGGACTTCGATAGTATCGTTGATCGTTTGAAACGCGGCCACCAACGTGGGAAGCGTCATAGTATCATTCTCCTCGCTGAAGGAGTAGGTAGCGCTTTTGATTACGGTAAAAGAATTGAAAAGGCGACACAACTCGAAACACGGGTAACGGTTCTTGGCTATATTCAACGTGGAGGCTCGCCTACCGGAGCAGATCGTGTGCTTGCAAGTAGACTAGGAGCTCGCGCAATGGAGCTTTTAATGAATGGAAAAGCGGGTAGAATGGTTGGCATAGAGAATAATCATCTCGTTGACTATGCCATTCATGATATCTTTGACAAGCCAAGTACAGTTCATGAAGAAATGTACACTTTATCGAAAGAGTTGTCGATTTAGCATATACAAGGAGGAATTACATTGAGAAATACAAATATAGTATGTACTATTGGTCCTGCTTCTGAATCGGTGGAAACATTAGAGCAATTGATGGATGCAGGTATGAACGTTGCAAGATTAAACTTCTCCCACGGTGACTATGAGGAACATGGTGCCCGTATTAAAAACATCCGTGAAGCAGCAGCGAATCGAAATAAAAATGTTGCAATTCTATTAGATACGAAGGGGCCAGAAATCCGTACAAACCGCTTCAAAGGTGGTAAGGCGGAAATACAATCTGGCAGCACTGTTTATATTGCAATGGATGAGGTCGAAGGAAATGCGGAACGGTTTTCTGTTTCTTATCCAGGATTGATCAATGACGTTTCAGTTGGTTCGAAGATTTTACTAGATGACGGTCTGATCGAGCTAGAAGTTGTTTCAATCGATAAAGAAAATAATGAAATTGCAACAAAAGCTCTAAACTCGGGAGAAATTAAAAATACAAAAGGTGTGAACGTACCAAACGTATCGTTGAACCTTCCGGGTATGACGGAAAAAGATAAAGAAGATATTATTTTCGGTATTAAAAACAATGTCGATTTCATTGCGCCATCCTTTATCCGCCGAGCATCTGATGTACTGGAAATTCGTCAAGTGCTGGAAGAACATCTTGGCAACAGGATCAACATCATTCCTAAGATTGAGAACCAAGAAGGTGTAGACCGCATTGAAGAAATTTTAGAAGTAAGTGACGGCCTCATGGTTGCGCGTGGGGACCTTGGTGTAGAGATTCCTGCTGAGGATGTGCCACTTGTACAGAAGGAATTAATTAAAAAATGTAATCTTGTAGGTAAACCAGTTATCACTGCTACACAAATGCTCGATTCAATGCAGCGTAACCCGCGACCTACACGTGCAGAAGCTTCAGACGTAGCAAATGCTATCTTTGACGGAACGGATGCAATCATGTTATCTGGTGAGACTGCAGCAGGTATGTATCCTGTTGAATCAGTCCAAACGATGAACAATATCGCACTAAAAACAGAATCTGCACTCCAGCATAAAAATATTTTAAGCGAGCGCTCGAAGCTTGTTGAAATGACAATTACAGAGGCAATTAGCCAGTCGGTAACTCATACGGCGATGAACTTAGATGTCCAAACAATTATTACTCCAACAGAAAGCGGTCATACCGCGCGTATGATTTCCAAGTATCGTCCGAAACAGACGATTTTAGCTGTTACGTTTAATGAACGTGTAAATCGCCAACTCGCACTTGTGTGGGGTGTACACCCAGTTCAAGGGGAGAAGACAGATTCCACTGACGAAATGCTAGATGTTGCGATTGAACGTGCATTATCAGCCGGTATTTGCAGTCATGGTAACCGTGTAATTATTACAGCTGGTGTTCCAGTAGGTGAAAGTGGTACGACGAACTTACTGAAAGTCCATATCATTGGAGATGTGCTTGCAAAAGGTCAAGGAATCGGCCGTCAAAGTGCTTACGGTAAAGCAGTAATTGCGCTTAACAAAGAAGAAGCTATTCAAAAGGTTTCTTCCGGCGATATTCTCGTTACTTATGGTACAGATCGTGATATGATGCCAGCAATTGAAAAAGCCGGCGGAATTATTACAGTAGAAGGTGGATTAACTTCACATGCTGCAGTAGTCGGTCTAAGTCTTGGCATTCCAGTCATCGTTGGAGTGGAAAATGCTTTAGAATTGCTGAAAGACGGTCAAGACATAACAATTGATGGTACAAAAGGCGATATTTATGATGGCCATGCAAGCGTACTGTAATTAAAGTGATAAGCAATGTTTTTCTAGTGAAGAGAAGCATTGCTTATTCTTCTATAATCAACTTCTACACAAAAAATCAAAATAGAACACTTTCACTCAGCATAAGTATTTTGTGCATTAAACAGTAATCCAAATCACGCCTTTCCTCGGAGCAGTCCAGACACCTCGAGACTCCTGCAGGAGGAAAGGCATAGGTGAGACCCCGCAGTACGCAAAGCGTACGAGGAGGCTCATCAGCCGCCTGCGGAAAGCGAGAGGTGTCTGGACTGCGGACCCCGGAAAGAGAGTTGCACTTACGCTGAATGAAAGTATAAACGATTCTGGATAAGTTCCATAAGGATTGGCTGGAAGGTTAAGGCTGTAAAAGCTGGTTCTATATCATAAAGTTAGCGTGAAAGGTTGTGAAGGATATGCGAAATTTTTTAATTGGCTTTCTTTTATTCAGCTTGCTCGAAATCGGTTTACTCGTTTGGGTAGGCAGCCATATTGGAGTCTGGTGGGTGTTGTTCCTAATTGTGGGCACAGCTGCACTTGGACTTATTTTTGGTAGAATACAAGGATTTGAAACATGGAATCGGGCGCTCCGTTCCATGGAGAGACAAGAAGTACCGACCTCCGAAGTTACGGATGGTCTCTGCATTATTATTGGAGCTATTTTGCTAATTACACCAGGCTTTATCTCAGATGTAATCGGGTTGATTCTACTTATACCATTCACAAGAAATTTTCTTAAACGCAAAATTGCGAACATCCTTAATAAAATGGTGCAAAAAGGGGTCATTATTTATAGGAGGTTCTAAGTTTTCCCATTGACATAATGGATCAGCCAGCGGAAAAATCCGGAATCATACATCCCTTTAAACAGCACGATAAAAATCGGTGCAAGGATCAATCCGGCAATCCCAAACATTTTAAGTCCGATAAAAGCGGCAATTAGCCAGGCGAGTG
This sequence comes from Oceanobacillus sp. MO10714A, assembly GCF_037072045.1. Taxonomy (NCBI): domain Bacteria; kingdom Bacillati; phylum Bacillota; class Bacilli; order Caryophanales; family Bacillaceae; genus Oceanobacillus; species Oceanobacillus sp. MO10714A. The sequence continues at coordinate 12,629 of NZ_JAXHDC010000002.1, forward strand.
GATGGATTGCTAAATTCACCGAATAGACTTTCGGTTCGATTAATTGTCTTACAACGATTACGATGCCATAAACAACTGCAAGCCCAATCGTCAGACTATAATTTTCCGATAAAAAAGAATAGCCGATCCACGGAATGAATAAAAGGCCTGTCCCAACGAAAGGAACCAGCTCGACTAATATCATAAATAAGGCAATCGTTAAAGCATGCTCGACTCCGATTAATAATAATCCGAAGAAAATGATATGAAAAGAAATCGTAATTAGAATGATTTGTGCCTTCACATAACCTAATGTTGATCGTTTCATATAATAAACAAGATGCTGCAGCCATTCACTCCATTTTTTCGGAACATGCCCTGCAAAGAATTCTTTCACACGAGGGAAATCTGCTGATAATAGGAAACTTGCAAATAAGATGAAGAAAGCGATGGCTAGCGATTCTGGGATTATCGCAAGATTCCGCGGCACGGACAATAATAATTGTTGGAAGAAAACGCCAACGAGACTACCGAAATGTTGAAATAAATTGCTGAAATAATCTTGAATGAAGAGCTGGTCACTTGGGGAAAGTTCATTAAAAAATCGAAAGACCTGTTCATAAAGTGGTAAGATTGTCGTTTGGAAGTAATATTCCACAATCGTACCAAACTGATGAAACCGTTCTGGCAAAATTTCCGCTAGATAAGCAATCCCTTCATAAATCTCCGTTACAACAAGAAACAGTATTCCCACCAACAGAAACAATAAAATAAATAGAATAACGATACTAGCAAGCGGGCGAGGGAATTTAGCCTTTTGTTGTAGAAATTTTACAGCTGGTTCCATGGAAGATGTTAGCAAAAGAACGAGCGTGATCGGGAGAATGATTGAAAATGAGTAGCGGATAAGAAAAAAACCACCGATACAAACTAGTAAAATGATGCAGATTTTAAATATTTTTGTTAGTATTGACTTGTCCATAGAAATCCCCCAAATCATTCTTTCTTTAAGATACTATGCCAGCAGGTGAAAAAATAAAACTGCAAAACGAGGAATTTAATGGCGTTTTTAAGTATTTAAGCACTTTCAATTCACTTTAACCGGCAATTACTATATAATTAATCTGGGGAAGACAATATTATATCGAATCAGCAATAGATAGGGTTCGGAAGGACTAGCTAAGCAAAAGAAAGCCATTACATATAATATTGTCATGGAGTGTATGAATATATAGAAAAGGAGAGGTTTAAGTATGACAACTACAAAGGGGTTAGAAGGTGTAGTAGCAGCCGAATCATCAATTAGTTCTATTATTGATGACCAACTTACATATGTTGGTATTCCAATTGATGACCTAGCAGAAAATGTGATCTTTGAAGAAGTGGTTTATCTACTTTGGCATTTAAAACTACCAAATAAGTCAGAATTAGAAGAATTACGTAAAGAACTAGTCGAGCATATGAAAGTTCCTGAAGGCTTAATTAATCATTTTAAATCTTATGACTTGAAAGCTGTTCATCCAATGTCAGCGCTCCGAACGGCAATTTCTTACATGGCGCTCAGCGATCCGGATGCCGATCAAGTTGACGCGGAAGCAAATATGAAGAAAGCAATTCGTATCCAAGGGAACATGGGCGCAATTGTGACAGCGTTCGCAAGACTCCGTAAAGGGGAAGAACCTGTTCAGCCGAAACCGAAGTATACATTTGCTGAGAACTTTATTTACATGCTGAATGGAAGGGATCCGAAAGATATTGAAATAGAAGCAATTGACAAAGCGCTTGTTCTTCATGCTGACCATGAACTTAATGCATCGACATTTACAGCTCGTGTATGTGTGGCTACGCTATCTGACATGTATTCCGGTATCACTGCAGCAATTGGGGCACTAAAAGGACCACTTCACGGCGGAGCCAACGAAGCGGTAATGAAAATGCTAAGTGAAATCGGAGAAGTCGATAATGCGCTGCCGTATATTAAAGAAAAACTTGCTAACAAAGAAAAGATTATGGGAATGGGCCACCGTGTCTACCGTAACGGGGACCCTCGTGCAAAGTATTTGAAAGAAATGTCCAAACAGCTCACCGGATTAATCGGCGAAGAGAAATGGTATAAGATGAGCGTTAAAATAGAAGATTATATTAAAGAAGAAAAAGGATTGCCTGCGAACGTTGACTTCTACAGTGCATCCGTTTACCACAGTTTAGGGATAGACCATGATTTATTCACTCCGATTTTTGCAGTAAGCCGTACATCTGGATGGCTTGCACATATTCTAGAACAATATGAAAATAACCGCCTGATTCGCCCACGTGCAGATTATGTTGGTCCGAAGCATGCGAAGTTTATCCCACTTGAAAATCGCGAGTAATTAAGTTATAGATAGTTAATAGGAATAGCTGGATATCTTTCCAGCTATTCTTGATGAATACATATAGGAGGTTGTTGTAATGACACAGGGAGAAAAGATTGTAGTAGAGAACGGTGAATTAAAAGTACCGAATCAGCCGATTGTTCCATTTATCGAAGGAGACGGAACTGGTCCAGATATATGGGCAGCAGCGAGCCGTGTAATTGATGCTTCTGTAGAGAAAGCATATAACGGAGAAAAGAAGATCGAATGGATGGAAGTATACGCTGGGGAAAAAGCATACAATAAGTTTGGCGAGTGGCTTCCTCAAGACACACTTGATAAAATCGACGAATATAAAATTGCAATTAAAGGGCCATTAACAACACCAATTGGCGGAGGATTCCGTTCCTTAAACGTTGCTTTGCGTCAAGAATTAGATTTATATACATGCTTACGCCCAGTTCGTCACTTTAGCGGTGTTCCTTCACCTGTAAAACGACCTGAAGATGTAGATATGGTTGTGTTCCGTGAGAATACAGAAGATATTTATGCAGGTATCGAGTGGGAAAAAGGCACGGACGAAGTAAAGAAAATCATTGATTTCTTACAAAACGAAATGAGTGTTAAAAATATCCGTTTCCCGGAATCTTCCGGTATTGGAATCAAACCGGTTTCTGAAGAAGGGACAAAGCGCCTCGTTCGTTCTGCAATTGAGTATGCAATAAATGAAGGACGTAAGAGTGTTACGCTCGTCCACAAAGGTAATATTATGAAGTTTACAGAAGGTGCCTTCAAGCAGTGGGGTTATGAAGTAGCTGAAGAAGAGTTCGGCGATAAAGTATTCACTTGGGATGAATATGACCGCATTGTTGAGAAAGAAGGAAAGGATGCTGCAAACAAAGCGCAAGATGAAGCATTAGCTAGTGGCAAAATCTTGATTAAAGATGCAATAGCAGATATTTTCTTGCAACAAATTCTAACTCGCCCACGTGAATTTGATGTTGTAGCGACAATGAACCTGAACGGAGACTATGTTTCTGATGCGCTTGCTGCACAAGTAGGAGGAATCGGAATTGCTCCAGGAGCAAACATCAACTATGATACTGGCCACGCAATCTTTGAAGCAACACATGGTACAGCACCTAAGTATGCAGGCTTAGACAAGGTTAACCCTTCGTCCGTAATTCTATCCGCTGTTCTTATGTTAGAACACTTAGGATGGAGAGAAGCAGCAGACTTGATCACAGCTTCCATGGATAAAACAATCGAGTCCAAGGTTGTCACATATGACTTTGCACGTCTCATGGATGGCGCGACCGAAGTTAAATGTTCCGAGTTTGCTGATGAACTAATCAAAAACCTATAAAATTACTAATCCAAACCACCATTTTATATTTTCATAGAATGGTGGTTTTTTACGGACTCCTGGATAGGTAGTTATATTTTTATCATCATCCGCCCATACTAATTAAAGGTAAATTATGTTAAGATTTCTTAATAATATGTTATTTGATATACGGTATGCCACTGGAGATGGTATGATAGAAACGTATAGACAGATAATTAGTTGGTGGAGGAGACGAGAAATCAAAATGAGTCAAAAAATTCTTATCGTTGATGATGAAAAACCTATCGTAACATTATTAAAGTATAATCTGGAAAAGTCAGGGTTCACTACCGATGAAGCCTATGACGGCCCGGAAGCAGTTCGTAAGGCTGAAACGCAAGAATTTGATTTAATTGTTCTTGATTTAATGCTCCCAGAAATGGACGGAATTGAAGTTTGTAAATATTTGCGGAATAATAAAATTGATACACCAATCCTTATGCTTACGGCAAAGGATGAAGAATTTGATAAAGTTCTCGGACTTGAGCTTGGGGCGGATGATTATTTAACAAAACCATTTAGCCCGAAAGAGGTTATCGCGAGAATCAAAGCAATTTTAAGACGCACCATGAAAATGAACCACAATCATTTCAGCTCTATTACAATTGGCAATTTGGTTATTTATCCGGAACGATATGAAGCAGAACTTCATGGAGAAATGATCTCGTTCACTAGAAAAGAATTTGAACTACTTTATTATCTTGCCAAAAATAAAGAGAAAGTGATTTCACGTGATCAGTTATTGAGTGGTGTATGGGACTATGATTTTGTAGGAGATACTCGGATTGTCGATGTACACATCAGTCATTTACGAGATAAAATTGAACCAGATACAAAAAAACCGATTTATATTAAGACGATTCGGGGGCTAGGCTATAAAATGGAGGAGCCTGCTAAATGAATGGACCTTTTTCCAAAGTATTACTCTCTTACATTGTCGGTTTATTCATCATCGTTCTTATAGCAGGACTGATTATTTCCACCTTTGCCGAGAATATTATCTTCTTGATCGCAGTGCTTTTCATTGTGTTTTTTTCTGTTTGCCTTCTGTTTATCCGGATTTATAATAATTATATTTTACCAATTGAAAAGGCATCGAACACCATTAAAGAAATCGGTAAAGGGAATTACCAGGCAAGATTCCATTATACGAGAAATCCATTGCACAATGAGTTGAGCACTAATATTAATAAACTGGCTAGAGAATTGACAGAGTTTTCTCTTCAAGAACAAATCCAATCCGAACAGCTTTCGACCTTAATCGATAATATGGCAAGTGGTCTAGTGTTGCTGGATGAGAGAGGGTATATCCATCTTGTGAACCGTAAATTTATTGATTTGTTCGGTAAAACGGAGAAGGATTATGTCGGTTCATTGTATTATAATGTGTTGGAAGATGAGACGATCCAGGAGACAATCCAAAAGGTGTTCCTTTATGAGGGAAGAGTAAAAGATACGTTCAAGCATTATGTCGGGATTGAGAATATGTATTTTGAAATATCTGGAGCTCCGATTATTAATGAACGTAATATCCCTAAAGGAGTTGTACTCGTTCTTCATGATATAACAGAATTGAAGAAGCTCGAGAGCATGCGGAAAGACTTTGTCGCGAATGTCTCCCATGAACTCCGCACACCTATTACATCGATTAAGGGATTTTCAGAAACATTATTGGACGGTAATCTTGATGATAAGGAAGCGGTTAGTCAATTTTTGGAGATTATCTATCATGAGAGTAATCGAATTCAGATTTTAATCGAAGACCTGCTATCTTTATCGAGATTGGAAAGTGATAATTTCAAGCTCGTCCTGCATAAAATTAATGCTTCGGAATTGGTGGAATCGCTTATGCCAGCACTCGCTTATAAGGCAGAGCGGAAAGATATCTCATTTACAACAGAAGTGGAAGATATTCAGTTCAAAGCAGATAAGGATCGCATTACCCAGGTGATCATTAACCTTGTGAACAACGCCCTGAACTATACACCGGCAAGAGGGGATGTTTCCCTGCGAATCTACAAAGAAGATGAGTTGGTGAAAATCGAAGTCTGTGATACAGGTATTGGTATCCCTGAGAAAGATCTACCACGTGTATTCGAACGGTTTTACCGCGTGGACAAAGCGCGGGCAAGGGATTCTGGTGGAACTGGTCTTGGGCTTGCCATTGTAAAACATATCGTGGAAGTACATGAAGGGGAGATATTAATCGACAGTGAAGCGGATCAAGGTACAACGATTACAGTCTGTTTACCAGCATAAGCAACTAGCTTATGCTTTTTTTAAATCAACCAGCGCCAGTCCGGGAATTTCGTTATTTTTTCCTTTATTAGCTTAGAGTGATAAAATGAATATAATGAGAATGTAAATTGGAGGAATCCGGATGGGAAATAAATTAGTACTTATCGATGGAAACAGTATTATTTACCGAGCATTTTTTGCGCTGCCTTTATTAAATAATGATAAAGGTGTATATACAAATGCTGTGTATGGTTTTACGACGATGTTATTAAGAATTTTGGAAGAAGAAAAGCCAACACATATGCTAGTTGCTTTTGATGCAGGTAAGACAACCTTCCGTCATGACACGTATAAAGAATATAAAGGAGGGAGACAGAAGACCCCACCTGAATTGTCCGAGCAATTCCCAGTTCTTAAAGAGTTGCTTGAAGCTTTTCAAATTCCGCATTATGAACTGGAGCAGTATGAAGCAGATGATATTATTGGAACTTTTTCCAAATTAGGGGATAACGATGATTGGGAAGTAACCGTCATTTCGGGAGATAAAGACCTTCTGCAGCTTGTGTCTGATCACGTGACTGTTCATGTGACTAAAAAAGGAATAAGTGAGATTGATAAATACACTCCTGCCTTTCTTAAGGAGAAAATCGGTATCTCACCCGATCAAATAATTGATTTCAAAGCTTTGATGGGTGATAGTTCCGATAATATTCCTGGGGTGCCAGGTGTTGGTGAAAAAACAGCATTAAAATTGTTGAAACAATACCCGACATTAGAAGAAGTATATGAGAACATTGATGCAATCGGTGGAAAGAAATTAAAAGAAAACCTCACAACTCATAAAGATGAAGCGTTTATGAGTAGAGAACTCGTTACAATTGACCGGGAATCTCCTGTAAGTATTTCCATTGATGATATTCAGTTTAATGGGTTTGACAAGAACCAAGTAATGAATATCTTTAAAGAACTCGGATTCAACTCACTTCTAAACAGATTTTCCGGAGAAGGTGAAGAGGCGGAAGAATCAGTGGAAATGGCAAAGCTTGATTACGAGATTGTTTCGGAAGTGGATGAAACAATTTTTAATGGAGCCAGTGCATTAGTAGTTGAAATCATTGAAGAAAATTATCATCAGGCTCCGATTATCGGATTTGGCCTAGTCAATGAATCAGGTAATTATTTTATCCCAACAGATCTAGCCCTTGAATCAGTTGCATTCAAAACATGGGCAGAAGATCCGGCACAGAAAAAAGCGGTATTTGATGCGAAAGAAACAGTTGTTGCTCTGCTTAGAAATGATATTGAAATAAAGGGAATTACCTTTGACATGCTATTAGCATCTTATCTCTTGAACCCGGCGGAGAACAATCATGATATCCCGTCGATTGGAAGCAGGTATGGCTATACGGATGTCCTCTTTGATGAAGAAGTGTACGGGAAAGGTGCCAAGATGAAGGTGCCTGAAGAGAGGATTACTGCAGAACATATTACAAGAAAAGCTCTTTCCTTATTTAAATTACAGACTCGTATGACGGAGCAATTGAAAGAAAATGAACAATATGAATTGCTTGCTGAACTGGAGATGCCGCTTGCTTTAATTCTTGGTGAGATGGAACATCAAGGCGTATTAGTTGATACAGACCGCCTTAAAGAAATGGAAGCGGATTTGAAAGCAAGATTGGATACGTTAATTCGTGAAATCCATGAGCTTGCAGGTGAAGAGTTCAATATTAATTCACCGAAACAGCTTGGCCCAATTCTGTTCGATAAATTAGGGCTCCCTGTTATTAAGAAGACGAAAACGGGATACTCGACTGCCGCAGACGTACTTGAACAGCTTCAAATGGAACATGAGATCATTCCGAAAATCTTGTTATATCGTCAACTCGGAAAGTTACAATCGACTTATATTGAAGGTTTATTAAAAGTCGTGGACAAAGATACAAGCAAGATTCATACCCGCTTCAACCAGGCGCTTACTCAAACAGGAAGACTTAGTTCGGTGGATCCTAATTTACAAAATATCCCAATACGACTGGAGGAAGGAAGAAAGATCCGGCGTGCATTCGTACCTTCAGAGAAGGACTGGATTATCTTTGCTGCGGATTACTCACAAATTGAATTAAGAGTGCTCGCTCACTTTGCAAAAGATGAGAAGCTGGTTGATGCTTTCCAGCATGACATGGATATTCATACAAGAACCGCAATGGATGTATTCCATGTCGAGGAAGATGCGGTCACAGTTAATATGCGTAGACAAGCTAAAGCGGTAAACTTTGGAATCGTCTATGGAATTAGTGATTACGGTCTTTCACAAAACCTAGGCATAACTCGGAAAGAAGCGAAACAATTTATTGAACGTTATTTCGAAAGTTTCCCAGGTGTAAAGGATTATATGGACAGTATTGTTCAATCAGCGAAACAACAAGGGTATGTAACGACAATCATGAACCGGAGAAGATATTTACCAGAGATTACGAGCCGTAATTTCAACAGAAGAAGCTTTGCGGAGCGGACCGCAATGAATACGCCGATTCAAGGAAGTGCAGCAGATATCATCAAGCAGGCGATGATCGACCTTCATCATAAATTAAAAGAAGAGAAACTTGAAGCCCGCATGCTGCTTCAAGTCCATGACGAACTGATTTTAGAAGCACCGAAGTCGGAATTGGACCGATTAATTGAAATTGTGCCAGCAACAATGGAAGAGACGATTGAAATACTCGTACCACTCAAAGTGGATTATGAGTATGGGGAAAGCTGGTTTGACGCTAAATAAGGAGATAGAAGAAATGCCAGAGTTACCAGAGGTAGAAACGATAAAGCGAACACTTGAACATTTAACCATTGGGAAGACAATTGAAACAGTAGAAGTTCATTGGGGAAAGATTATCAAGCATCCCGATGATGTGGAACAATTTAAACATTTGCTAGTCGGCCAAACGGTTCAACGGTTGGGTCGGAGAGGGAAGTTCCTCTTATTTTATTTGGATGATTACTGCCTCGTTTCCCATTTACGTATGGAAGGAAAATATAGAGTCCTACCGGAAGAAACAGAGAAGGATAAACATACGCATGTTATTTTCACATTTACAAACGGGGAAGCACTGCATTATCATGATGTGCGCAAATTTGGTACGATGCATCTCTATCCGATTGGGGATGAGATGACACACGATCCACTCCGTAAATTAGGGCCGGAGCCATTCGATTCGTCCTTTAGTTTTCCCTATTTTAAAGAGAAGCTGAACAAGACGGAACGATTGATTAAAGCAGTATTGCTTGATCAATCAGTCGTAACAGGGTTGGGTAATATTTATGTGGACGAGACATTGTATAAAGCGGGCGTACACCCGATGAGAAGGGCGAACACATTAAAAGACAGTGAGATTGAAAAAATTAAAGATGCTGCAATCATCACCTTGACAGAAGCGGTAGAAGCGGGAGGCACAACGATCCGTTCCTACGTGAATTCTGAAGGGGAAATGGGCATGTTCCAGCAGAAGCTGTTTGTCTACGGCCAGGAAAATGAACAATGCACAGACTGCGGACAAAAAATAGTAAAAATAAAAGTGGCTGGCAGAGGAACACATTTATGTACCAAGTGCCAGCCTCTCTAAGGGGTGAGATTTTTTGAGTTTAGTCATCGGATTAACCGGAAGTATAGCGACAGGAAAAAGTACCGTTGCCAAGATGTTTCGACAACTTGGCATCCCAGTTATCGATGCTGATATATTGGCAAGAGAAGTAGTGGAGCCAGGAGAAGACGCTTATAAAGAAGTGATTGAAACCTTTGGAGAGGATATCCTGCTCGAAGATAAGACGCTTAACCGGAAACAGCTCGGTGAAATTGTGTTTACCGACGAGACGAAGCGGAAACAATTAAACGGCATCGTCCACCCTGCCATTCGGAAAAAAATGCTTGAGAAAAGGGATCACTTCATCCGTGAGGGTAATCAATGTGTTGTTCTGGATATTCCATTACTGTTTGAGAGTAAGCTTCAAGAATTTGTAGATAAGGTTCTCGTCGTGTATGCCGATCAAGAGATTCAGTTACAGCGTTTAATGGCGAGAAATGAGTTTACAGAAGAAGAAGCAATGCAACGCATCCAGTCGCAAATGCCAGTAAAGGAAAAAGCAAGTCTTGCTGACGCGGTAATTAATAATAATAGCACGAAGGAAGAAACATATGAACAGCTGCGGCAGTTGCTAGAAAAGTGGCAAATACTTGAAGTTAATTGACTTAGCAGTGCCGTAATAAAATGGATTGCATAAGATACGAATAAGGTAACCAACTTTCTTAATATTAAAACATCTGGATTATGATGAAAATAGCACACATTCCAAGTTTAATGTGTTATACTAATTTCAGTAATACATAATAAAGTATAACTTATTGGGAGGAATGGGGTAAAGATGGGTAAAATTCGTATTGCAATTAATGGGTTTGGACGTATCGGGAGAATGGTGTTCCGCCAGGCTATGGTGGATGAACAATTTGAAGTTGTAGCAGTCAATGCAAGCTACCCGCCCGAAACGTTAGCGCATTTAATTAAATATGATAGTGTTCATGGTATTTTTGAAGGGGAAGTGAAAGCGCTTGACAATGCGCTGCAAATTAACGGTAAAGAAGTTAAGCTTGTCAGTTCCAGGGAGCCGGATAAGTTGCCTTGGAATGAACTTGATATAGATGTTGTTATTGAAGCAACAGGGAAGTTTAAGACAAATGAAACAGCAGGATTACATCTTCAGGCAGGTGCGAAAAAAGTTGTCATTACGGCACCTGGTAAAGAAATCGATAAAACTATCGTTATCGGTGTAAATGATGAAGAATATAACGGAGATATCCACCATATTGTATCAAACGCATCATGTACAACTAACTGTTTAGCACCAGTCGTAAAAGTCCTTGATGACCGTTTCAAAATTGTTAACGGATTAATGACTACAGTCCATGCATTCACAAACGATCAGAAGAACTTGGATAATCCTCACAAAGACCTTCGCCGTGCTCGTGGCTGTACACAATCCATTATTCCAACTTCTACAGGAGCCGCAAAAGCACTTGGCGAAGTATTACCACATTTGAATGGTAAATTGCATGGAATGGCTTTACGTGTTCCAACTCCAGACGTATCGCTCGTTGACCTAGTTGTTGATGTAGAAGAAAGCGTTACGGTGGAAGAAGTGAATGGTGCCTTTAAAGAAGCGGCTGCAAGGGACTATAACGGTATCATTAGCTATACGGAGGATCCGCTTGTGTCAATCGACTTTACAACTACCGATTCATCAGCTATCGTTGACGGATTATCAACGATTGTAATGGAGGATAAAAAGATTAAAGTCCTTGCTTGGTATGATAATGAATGGGGCTACTCTGCACGCGTCCTTGATTTGGCGAAACTAGTTGGTGAATCACTATTGTACAAACAAACTGCTAAAATTTCATAAAGTGAAACTCATTCAGTGGGGGTATTACAGACCGTTCATGCGTGATAAATCAAACTGCTATAAAGATGCATTTTCCGTTCCGGGGGCAGCCGAACGAAGATGCATCTTTTTATTGTATAAGAAACTAAAAAGTGAAACTTCATTCAGTGGGAAATTCCTTCTCTCCTGTTTAGATGTGGGGGGAATATAGACCGTTCATGCGTGATAATAAAAATGCTGTGATAACTTAGGTATCCAGGGCTGGCCATGTCCGGATTTTAATCGAATAGAAGATTTTACGGAAACATGTTAAAATAAAGGATATATTATTTTTTACATTTAGAAGTGTAGGCTTCTATCCTAATAAATGAAACTTGTTTGAAGGTAGAGAGGTGAGCGAAGTTGCGTTGTTCAAACTGTAATTATAAAAATACAAAAGTAACCGATTCCCGTCCGATAGAAGACGGAAGAGCGATTCGGCGCCGAAGAGAATGTGAACGATGTGGTCAGCGTTTCACAACATTTGAACGGATGGAGGAAGTTCCATTAATCGTCGTTAAAAAAGACGGTATGCGTCAAGAATTTTCTCGGGATAAGCTGACCCGCGGATTAATCCGTGCCTGTGAGAAACGACCAGTTCCGGTTGAAACGATGGAAGAGATTGCTCTTGAGGTTGAAAAAGGACTGAGGAATCTTGGTTCATCAGAAGTGGACTCGGAATTAATCGGGGAAATGGTGATGGAAAGACTCTCTAAGGTTGATGAAGTGGCCTATGTTCGCTTTGCCTCTGTCTATCGTCAATTCAAAGATGTTACTGTTTTTCTAGATGAATTGAAAGAATTGATTAATGCGGAAGAACAAGATGAAGCGGAAAAGGAAGAATAAAAAGGGTGAATATCCAGTGAAAAGCATAGGACAGCTATTACCTGTTGATGGGTATTTTGTTCGAATGGATAAAGCATTACCAGTTGATTATCTGCAATCTTTAACACATTTGTACCAACCGCTTATTGGTACAGAGCCACTTATGCTTTATTTAACCCTTACGAATGAAGTATCCTTGCAGGAAGAAGGAATACCGCAAACACATCATACGTTAATGAATTACATGATGCTGCCACTAGATAGAATTTATGATGCCCGTTTAAAGCTGGAAGCTATCGGCTTATTACGTACGTTTAAACAAGAAATGGACGAGTTTACAATTTACACGTATAACTTGCAATGTCCGTTTGATTCAAAAAGTTTCTTTGAAGAAGCAATGTGTTCATCCCTGCTTTATCATCACCTTGGTGAGCAGAAATTCAACCAGCTAAAAGATCTTTTCGCAAAAGACAGTGTACCGGAAGCTGGCGAGAATATTACTGCAGATTTCCAGGAAGTATTCCAGACTACCCCTAAAGAAGGAATGGTTCAAGTGACTGTTCATGAAGATGAAGCAGTAGCCGTTGAGGAAGACGGGACAGTAGACTTCCAGTGGCTGGAACAGATGCTGAAGCAACGGATGATCCCTGTTTATCGTGTTCTGACGAAAGAAAACCGTAAGTTGATTGCTCATATGCTCATTCTCTATGAATTGGAAAGCTTTGAGATCGATAAAGCCGTTAATTGGTCATTAAATGAGGAGAATTATCTCGACAGGGAAGAATTTAAACAGGCTTGCCATGACATTTATCGAGCAAAAAGCAATAGTCAGCCAATCCGTCTTGTGGAAAAGAAAGAACTTAATAAGCAAGTAATCAAAGCGGAAGAACCGGAAAAGCCACTTACAAGAGAAGATTTATTAATTCGTGAGTTAGAAACAATTACGCCGAAACAATTACTGGAAGATTTATCAAGTGGAAGTTCCGCTTCGGCTCAAGATCTGAAGCTGATCAGCGATGTGATGACGAATCAAGGGCTTCCGCCAGCTGTTATGAATGTTCTCATCCATTATGTGCTATTGCAGACAAACATGAAATTGTCCAGAGCTTATCTCGAGAAGATTGCAAGTCACTGGTCTCGGGCGAAATTACAGACAGCAAGGGAAGCTATGGAATTTGCGAAGAAGGAAAAGGCCAGTTATGAAGAAGCGAAGGCAAAGCGGGCGCGGAATCATCAAGGTAATTACGGGCGTGCGTCAAATAATGATATTGTTCCAGATTGGTATAAGTCAGGGAAACATAAAGAGAAAAAAGAAGAGAAAGAATCCCCTGCAATGAACAAGGAGCAATGGAAGGTCGCAAAGTTGCTGCAACAATATTCAGAAGGAAATTAAACCAGTCTTTAAAAGGGTGATTTTAGTGAAACCAATACAATCGAACTTAAAAGCGTGGATGAACAAAAGCGAAAGTTTTAAAGAAAATTATCAAAAAATGAAACAAGAGTTGCTTCAAGATCCAGAAATCAAAGAATTCCTCGCTATTCACCCGGAATTGGGGCAAGAAGAGATTGATAAAAACCTGATTAAACTATATGAGTTCAAATCCCAATCAAAGCAATGCGATCACTGTGCTTCTTTTGGTGAATGTAAAAACATGATTCAAGGATACTCGCCTATTCTGCAAGTGACAGGGGATGAAATTCATATCCGTTATGAGAAATGCCATAGCAGATTACTCGCTGAAAAGGAACAGGAGCAGAATAAATTAATTCAAAGTTTATACATGCCAAAAGAGATTTTGCAAGCGAGATTTTCCGATATTGATAATGATTCATCCAGGACGCAAGTGCTCCTAAAGATATTCGACTTCCTGGAACAAGCAAAATATGAGATTCCGAAGAAGGGAATATACTTACATGGAATCTTCGGTGTAGGGAAAACCTTCCTGCTAGGAGCTCTCGCGAATGAATTAAAAAAATACAATATATCATCAACGATTATTTATATGCCGGAATTCGTAAGAGAAATGAAAGCATCATTGAAAGATGATTCCGTCAACGAGAAGATGGATCTATTTAAAACGACGGATATTCTCATGCTAGATGATATAGGTGCTGAAATGCATTCCGCATGGTTTCGGGATGAAATTTTAAGTTCCATTCTGCAATACCGTATGATGGAAGGACTTCCTGTCTTTTTCACATCCAATTACAATTTGGAACAACTGCAAACACATCTTGCAACAACGCGAACAGGTGTTGAAACACTAAAGGCCGCAAGAATCATTGAACGAATCCAACAAGTAAGTGACATCATGCATGTTCAGGGCTATAACCGCAGAAAATAATGTACTTCCTTCTAGTAGAAACCGGACTTAATACTAGAAGGGAGTTTTTTGCATTTAATTATCTTACTTATACACCCCCTAAAATCAAACCCGCCGAACCATTTGCTTTCATACAGCGTAAGTGTCTGCTCTTTCACTAATTAAGACGCTCTAATCGCCGTTCAGTTGCCCGGTGGACGGATGCTTTCCGCGGGCACAGCTGGAGCCTCCTGCGGAAAGCGAGAGGTGTCTGGACTGCGGACCTCCAGAAGAGAGTTACAGATACTTACGCTGTATGAAAGGGGTTGGAGCTTTTTAAATTATATTAAGATATGTAGAATTGATTGGGCTTGTAAAAGTCGAGTAATTAGTTTCAATAGTTTTATCATTTTTTTCACGACCAGTCCATATAATATAGCAGTTTGGTTGTAAATGAGGGTGATGTGAAAAAAATGGATATTTTCTTTGAGTCGGACAAGGAGGTCATATGTTTTTGCGAACGATTATTTCAGCAAAACAAACAGATCGCCGTATATTGGCAAGTCAATGCAAAGCGGGGAAATCAGCTTACGATCAACGAGGAACCATTAAATGAAATCATCTTCCAGTCGATCGCAGTATCTTTAGTTGATGTCTATGTCACGCATCGGTTAAGAAGTATTATCAATGAAATCATTCAAGATACTTATTATTTTTCTGATGGACATGAAATCGAACAAATTTATGAGCTTGCGGAATGGATTGTAACTGGAGAAGATAAGGATTGTAAAATGCTCCGTAAAAATAAGCATCCCATCCAATTATTACGTGCAATTTTCCTTATGCATATCCGCAATGCGCAAGATGTACATTTCGATTGGATTGTTCAGACGGGGATGAAGGCATTCAAGCAAGATCTCATCCATTATGTTGGACTGGCCATTGATGAATTCAAGCGCGAAGAAGAGCATCAATCATTTATTAATACGTTAAGGGAATACATCATTAAGAAAGAACCTGCTGTTCCACTTATCCACGTTGTTGGAGGAAATACATTTAGTTATTATCACTTTACCGGTAAACCGTATTCTAAAGTTGAGCTGCGTTCTATTATGAAAAAAGTTCCCCTTTATTTGTTCGGATTACCTGAGGATGAATGGAATCTTACACCACTGATTGCGCTTGCCCCGCGGAAAATAAAATTGTATGTGGACGACTCATCCAGCCCGCGGACACAAACGGTACTGAATATTTTTCAAGAAAGGGTTGATATTCAATCATTTAAGGATTTTCCATATACCTATTTCACCTTTGGAAATAAATAGCGTATAGAAAAAAATATTCCGAGGCTTGATTTTCCAATAAACGGGCGTTATAATACAATTAATCATATAAATTCAGCAATGAAGAGGACATGATTATTTGTATCCCTGTATAGATAAGAGAAGAAAGCCTTGGCTGAAAGCTTTCCGTATGCAGTCAAATAATTACCACCTCCGAGCACTGCCGTGGAACAACAGTAAATGGCAGCGTCTAATCTGCGTTAAAGATCTGAAGCGATTTTTTATGAATCGGAAACTGGGTGGAACCACGTTATAGAGATATACCGTCCCTTTGCATGAATGCAGAGAGACGGTTTTTTTATTGTATTTTAATAAATTGGATATAGGAGATGACTTGTGATGGCAGAAGAAATTACTTTAGTCTTCCCAGATGGGAATAAGAAGGACTTCCCTAAAGGTACGACAGGGGAAGAAGTTGCGGCATCGATTTCACCAGGATTAAGAAAGCAGGCATTAGCGATTAAGCTTGATGGTGAACCATGGGATTTACGGCGTCCGATTGAAAATGGGGGAGAGATTCAAATCATAACATACCGGGATGATGAGGGTATTGATATCTTGCGTCATTCAACAGCACACTTACTTGCTCAAGCAATCAAGCGTCTCTACGGTGACGTGAAATTCGGAGTTGGTCCAGTCATTGAAGAAGGATTTTATTATGACATCGATATGGAACATGCCCTAACTCCAGAGGATTTGCCGAAAATCGAAAAAGAAATGCAACGTATTGTGGATGAGAACTTGGAAGTTAAGCGCATCGAGGTTTCAAGGGAAGAAGCGAAAAAACGTTTTGCGGAGATAGGCGATAATCTAAAACTTGAATTGATCGATGATATCCCTAAAGGGGAGCAGGTGACGATATATGAGCAAGGTGAATTTTTCGATCTATGCCGTGGTGTTCATGTACCGAGCACGAGTAAAATTAAAGTATTTAAACTGCTTAGTATTTCCGGTGCATACTGGAGAGGTGACAGTCAGAATCAACAGCTTCAACGAATTTATGGAACTGCTTTTGAAAAGAAATCTCAGCTTAAAGAGTATCTGAAAATCTTAGAAGAGAGAAAAGAAAGAGATCACCGTAAACTCGGCAAAGAACTCGATTTATTCACTGTTTCTCAAAAAGTCGGTCAAGGACTGCCCTTATGGTTGCCAAAAGGTGCGACAATCCGGAGAATTATCGAGCGTTATATCGTTGACCTTGAGGAAAAATTAGGCTATGACCACGTATATACACCGGTTCTTGGCAGTAAGGAACTTTATGAAACAAGTGGCCATTGGGATCACTATCAAGAAGACATGTTTCCATCCATGGATATGGATAACGAAACATTAGTGCTCCGGCCGATGAACTGTCCGCATCATATGATGGTTTTTAAAAATCAATTATGGAGTTACCGTCAATTGCCAGTGCGGATTGCTGAACTTGGCTTAATGCACCGTTATGAGATGAGCGGGGCGTTAGCGGGTTTACAACGTGTTCGGGGTATGACGCTAAATGATGCTCATATATTTGCTCGTCCTGATCAACTGAAAGAAGAGTTCAAACGGGTTGTTGAATTAATCCAACATGTTTATAAAGATTTTGGCATTGAAGATTATAGCTTCAGATTGTCTTACCGTGATCCGGAAGATAAGGAAAAATATATTGATGATGACACAATGTGGGAAATGACACAACGTCAATTAAAAGAAACGATGGAAGAGCTGGAGCTTGATTATGTGGAAGCAGAAGGGGAAGCGGCTTTCTATGGACCGAAGCTTGATATTCAAGTAAAAACGGCACTCGGTAAAGAAGAGACACTTTCGACCGTACAGCTTGACGTATTGCTGCCAGAGCGCTTTGATTTAACTTATATCGGGGAAGACGGAAAAGAACACCGACCGGTTGTTATTCACCGCGGTGTCGTTTCTACAATGGAACGCTTTGTTGCATTCTTAATTGAAGAATACAAAGGTGCATTCCCAACATGGCTAGCTCCTGTACAAGTGAAAGTAATCCCGGTATCTCCACAAGTACATTTTGATTACGCAAAACAAGTTGCTGAATCATTAACGCGAGAAGGAATCCGGGTCGAGTTGGATGAGCGTGATGAGAAAATTGGCTACAAAATCCGTCAAGCCCAAACCGAAAAAGTCCCATTCTCTCTCGTACTTGGAGACAAGGAAGTTGAAGAAAACACTGTTACCTACCGCCGCTACGGAGAAAAAGCAACAACAACTCTCTCGGGGGCTGCATTTAAAGATCTGCTAAGAGAAGAAATTGCTAATAAATCGGATCACGAATAAGATATAATTTGTTGTAATAAACCTAGGTATAACCTCAATGTATGGATTTTTCATCATAGTTTGGGGTTATACCTTCGTTTTATTTTCGGTTAAATGGTAACCCTGTCCTTAGATTGTAATAAATTATTCTCCC
Organism: Oceanobacillus sp. MO10714A; assembly: GCF_037072045.1. Lineage (NCBI taxonomy): Bacteria > Bacillati > Bacillota > Bacilli > Caryophanales > Bacillaceae > Oceanobacillus > Oceanobacillus sp. MO10714A. The sequence continues at coordinate 30,946 of NZ_JAXHDC010000002.1, forward strand.
TTTTACCTAGCATGAATTTAAAAGATTTAGTATGATGGAATGAGCGAATGTTATTGGGGGATTAATTGGTATGACAGGATCGTTTAGTTTCGTATTAGATTATATCTTAGACAATTATGGCACGGACAATATTTTTTGGACGATGTATTTCATTAACCTTATACTTTCAGCAATCGCCTATAAGCTTGGTTTTGCAAGAAAGTTATCGGTGGGAAAAAATATATTCGTCTACTTCATGCTCGTTCTCGGTAATTATATTACGACTATATTCAGCATCATGAAGCTGCCGATGACAGAAAGCCTTGTTGTCATCTGTATTGTACTTATAATTTATCGTACAAGACTTCATATGCAAAGAAAAGCAAAAAACGCCTCATAAGGGCGTTTTTTTAAATATATTCATCTTCTTCCTTATTCTCTTCATAAAGCCGGAATTTACCTGTTGCATGTCTTGCTTTTGTTTTTATTTCAATCCGCTCATAACATTCGTCACATAGGTACATATACGTCCGGCGGTTTCTTAAACGTTTCGCTTTAAATGAGTCGTCAGGAAGTTCATTAATTTCATCGCATATTGTACATTTAACTTGCATCCTTTCACCTCATATATCCTGATGATGAAACAAGTATACCATAATAGGTAAATGCTAGGAAAATCTTTTTTACCAAAATCTTTTTTATCGAATAAAGGTTTTATTCTTTTTTATGGGGGAATATAAAGATAACTTCACGTTTGGAAAGGAAGGTAAAGTTGATGAAGAAGCGTAATATTATTACAGCTGTGGGTGCAGGTGTTATCGGGGCAGGCGCAGCAAGCTACTTTCTGCTGAATGACTCACAAAAATCAAAGATAAAAGAATCGGTAAATAATCTTCTTAATAACCAGATGGATCCAAGTGAATCGACGTTTGAAAAAGCTGGTCATCCAGACCAGATGGATATGAGGGATAACGCTGATTTGGAAAATGCTAAAATGGTATCGGAAGGGTCGCAATTTGGAGTTCAGTACTACAACGAAAAAAACGAAAAACAAGAAAATACACCACTTCAATAAACAAGTATACGGAGGCGTCCTTGAAAACAAGAACGCCTCCACTTTTCGTTATTCTTTTCTATTATGTGACTGTTCGTTTTCTATTTCTTCCAATTCATTTTTATCTTCTTCATCAAGCATTTCTTTATTATCATCTTGCTCTTGTGGCAGGTCATCCATTACAGGGAATTCAGGCATTGCCCTCCCGACAATTGCAGAAAGTTCATCGACAATACCTTGGATAGGATAGCCGGCTTGGATTTGCTCGCCCATCCCGCGCACTCTAGCCATCAAGTCGGCATCCGCGACTACTACTGCCGTTTTCCCCCAAGGGTCGTGATACAAGGCTTCAGAAACGGAGTATTTGATCGTCCCGACTCGTGAACGATCCATGTCTTCCTCGACATCAATAGCAACGACTGTGTAAGGACCGGCAACTAAGGCAGATGCTTCGTTAACTCCTGGTACATTGTTTGCAACGTTTGACAGATGCTCAGCTATTTCCGTATTCGTCAGCTGCACATCATCCGTATCATTCCTATTCTCCACTTGCATGAACCGGTTATTTGGCTGCGTTTCCTCTTGTGCTGCATTGTCTTTACCTTGACAACCGTAAAGGGCAGCAAGACATAAAATAAGAAAGCCCCATTTACGAATATTCATTATTCATACCTCCTCATAAAGCTTTGTTTATTTTTAGCAGAATAAATTAAAATATTCGTAGGACTTCCTGTCATATGAAAATAATTATCCAAAAGATTGCTATTTAAAATGAACCGCTGACACCGTTCGCTTTCCAAATTTGGCCTTTCCTCGGAGCAGTCCAGACACCTCGAGACTCCTGCAGGAGGAAAGGCATAGGTGAGACCCCGCAGGGCGGCAGCCCGAGGAGGCTCACCAGCCGCCTGCGGAAAGCGAGAGGTGTCTGGACTGCGGACCTCCAGAAGTAAGTTGCACTTACGCTGAATGAAAGTAATTCGCTGTTTTAGACTGCGGGACTTGGGTTAGTTGATGATGATTTCGGTAACTCCTTTAATTGGATCGTCTTTATTCGTGCCATCACTGAAATAAATATGTACAGGACCGTCTTCTTTTAGTGGTTTGCCCTCAAAAGAAAACAAAAAGTAACTATTTGCAAGTTCTTCCAAGTCGAGCGTTATCTCATTACCGTCTGCTTGTACGATTGTAGCGCCGGTTGCTTCCTCGTTCGCTCCTGCATTTTCAAAAAAAGGTTTAAAAGGTATAACGTAAGTCGACTTTAAAATTTCGTCCGCATCTTTGCGGGGAATGGGTTTATTATCATTTGTTGCTTGAACTACTTCCCGGTTAAACCGTTCCTCTGAACTGAATGTATGCTCCTGTTCTTCGCGCGTATCATGCCTATCAGAAAATGCTTCATCAAATTTTATTCTTCTGTCATCAAAAATCCAGACACTTGGATCAAGTGTTATTGGAAACTTTACATTCCCCTTTATTGGAATAATCATTTTTGTGCCCCCATCTTTTATTAATTACCCTATGAATCTTTTTATTCATACCCGGCAATCGATACGTTATAATTCTATCAAATTGATTCAATATTTTCACCTAATCGAGATATTTACAAGAGAAGAGCAATTCTTTTCCGGGATATCCTTCAATTTTGTTTGCATTTTTTTTAAGCAACCGCTAATATATAAGAAAGAGTCTTTATTACTGGAGGGGATTATAATGGTTCCTGAGGTGACAGTTAATCATCGTGAAAAAGCCTACGCCCTTCTGAAGGCTGACGCTGACAAAATTTTACGATTAATAGAAGTTCAAATAGAAAATTTAACGATGCCACAGTGCCCGGTCTACGAAGAGGTGTTGGATACACAAATGTTCGGTCTCTCTAAAGAGATTGATTTTGCTGTTCGTTTGAACTTAATCAGCGAGAATGAAGGTAAAGCACTTCTGGAAAATTTGGAGAAGAAGCTTAATATTTTGCATGAAGCCTCACAAAATACGTTGTGAACGATTTGTGTATGTTGATTTTGCAGCAAAACTTTGCCTGAAAGAACTCGGCAAGGTTTTTTTGTTTTAGGTAAGTTAAAATAAAACTGTGGGTAAAAGAAAAACTTTTTATAAATAGTATGTACTATTTATTTAATTGTGTTATACTTTATAAAAAGTTTCTCGATATCCTTCCGCTAAAATCTATCAATCTGAGGAGAAGAAGGATGTTAAAAAAATTAAAATACTATGATTACACATTAATCATTACGCCATTGATATTAACAGCATTCGGCCTTGTGATGATCTATAGCGCCAGTATGGTGACCGCGGTAGTGGATGGGCTGGAGAGTACATATTATTTAAAACGGCAAGCAGTCTGGTTCGGTTTCGGCTTCATTGGATTTCTGGTTACTTGTATATTTCCTTATCAGTATTATCAGAAATTGATGAAGTTTATTGTTATAGGTGTTCTCATCATGCTAGTTAGTGTTATTTTATTTGGAACAAATGTAAATAACGCCCAATCGTGGCTTAAGATTGGACCAATGAGCTTACAACCTGCCGAGTTTGCCAAGATTGCGCTGATTATGTACCTTGCTTCCGTATATTCCAAGAAGCAAGCTTATATTGATAAATTTACGACCGGTGTACTCCCTCCGTTAATTTTAACCGGTGTATTCATCGGTTTAATTATTATCCAACCGGATATCGGTACATCTTCTATTATTTTCTTGATCGCCTGTTCTATAATCGTTAGTTCAGGTATCCGCTGGAAGCATTTAAGTATTTTAATAGCTTTTGGAATGGGACTTTTACTCCTTGTTGCACCGTCTATGGTGACAGATGAGAGGATTTCCCGCTTTACCGGAGCATACCAGCCATTTGAAACACCAGATTCAGATGGATACCAATTAATCCAATCTTATGTAGCGATTGGAGTTGGTGGGCTTACTGGAGAGGGACTTGGACAAAGTGTACAGAAATTGGGTTATTTAACACAGGCGCATACTGATTTTATCATGGCTATCATCGCCGAAGAACTTGGATTTATTGGTGTAGTTATCGTAATAGGCTTACTTGCTGTCATTGTACTTAGGGGCTTCTTTATTTCAAGAAAATGTACAGACAGCTTTGGTGCACTGCTTGCCATTGGTATTTCTTCGATGGTCGGAATCCAAGCTTTCATTAACCTAGGTGCTATTAGTGGGCTAATGCCGATTACTGGAGTTACCTTGCCATTTATTAGTTATGGTGGTACTTCATTGTTAGTATTGCTTATCTCCATGGGTGTTCTAAACAACATTGCAATGAATGTGAGAAGGAAGGAACATGAGACAGAGAGTCAACAAGATAATGCAGATAGAAAAATAAAACAACTAAACAGAGGTGGGAAACATGGTAAATTTAAAGCATATTAAGAAAGTCTTAGTAGCAAACCGAGGGGAAATAGCAATCAGGGTATTCCGGGCGTGTAATGAACTCGGAATACGAACGGTTGCTGTTTATTCAAAAGAAGACCTAGGTTCGCTTCACCGTTTTAAAGCAGATGAAGCATACTTAATCGGGGAAGATAAGAAGCCGATCGATGCGTACCTTGATATTGAAGGCATTATCGAACTTGCTAAAGAAAAAAATATCGATGCGATTCATCCGGGTTACGGTTTTTTATCCGAAAACATCGAATTCGCTAAACGTTGTGAAGAGGAAGGTATTATCTTCATTGGTCCGAAAAGCAAGCATTTGGACATGTTTGGGGATAAGGTGAAAGCTCGCGAACAGGCAGTGAACGCAGATATTCCTGTCATACCGGGAAGCGGAGCTGTACATAGTATAGAAGAAGTTCTTATCTTTGGTGAAAAATATGGTTACCCAATCATCATTAAAGCAACTCTTGGTGGTGGCGGTCGGGGAATGCGGGTCGTTAATAGCCCTGAAGAAGTTTCCGAGGCGTATGATCGCACGAAGTCTGAAGCGAAGACAGCATTTGGTGATGATGAGATTTATGTAGAAAAATTGTTAACGAATCCAAAACATATTGAAGTCCAGATTCTTGGAGATAGCCATGGTGATATCGTCCATCTTTATGAACGAGATTGTTCGATTCAGCGTAGACACCAAAAACTGATAGAAGTTGCTCCTAGTCTTACGTTATCAGATGAACTGCGCGAGGAAATTTGCGAGGCGGCAGTGAACCTAATGCGTAATGTAGATTACCTCAATGCCGGGACAGTCGAGTTCCTTGTTTCAGAAGGCGAGTTCTATTTCATTGAAGTAAATCCGCGTGTCCAAGTGGAACATACGATTACAGAGATGATTACTGGAATTGATATTGTGCAGACGCAAATCTTAATCGCGGATGGTTACGGCTTACATGGAGAAGAAATTCAAGTTCCAAAACAAGAAGATATTATTACGGATGGGTATGCGATCCAGTCAAGAGTCACAACAGAAGATCCGTTAAATAACTTTATGCCTGATACCGGAAAGATTCTTGCTTACCGGACAGGGGGCGGGTTTGGCGTAAGACTTGATGCAGGAAATGGTTTCTCAGGGGCAATCATTAGCCCGCATTATGATTCTCTACTAGTTAAGGTGTCGACATGGGCGAAATCATATGAACAAGCCATTAGGAAGATGGTACGTAACCTTAAAGAATTCCGAATTCGCGGAATAAAAACGAATGTACAGTTTTTGGAAAAAGTAATGCACCACAAACAATTTATCACGGGGGACTATGATACAACCTTTGTTGATAAAACACCGGAATTATTTGAATTCAGAAAATCAAGAGACCGTGCAACAAGAATGCTTACTTACATTGGGGATATCACAATCAATGGAGTAGACGGAGCAGCAAAAGTAGAAAAGCCGGAATTTTCTAAGCTGCTGATCCCTCAAGTCGATCATCACTCCCCATTCCCTGACGGCACAAAGCAAATATTAGATGAAAAAGGCCCTGAAGCGTTAGCGGACTGGGTGAAAGATCAGAAAGAAGTTCTCTTAACAGACACGACTTTCCGTGATGCCCACCAGTCATTACTAGCAACTCGGATTCGCACGAAGGATCTTGTACAAATCGCTGAACCAACAGCGAAAATTCAACCGAACTTATTTTCTGTTGAAATGTGGGGAGGAGCAACTTTTGACGTTGCCTATCGCTTCTTAAAAGAAGATCCTTGGGTACGCCTTGAGCAATTACGGGAACAAATGCCGAATGTTCTATTCCAGATGTTGCTGCGTGCAAGTAATGCAGTTGGTTATAAGAACTACCCGGATAATTTAATCCATGCATTTGTTGAGAAAAGTGCAGAAAAAGGTATAGATGTATTCCGTATTTTTGACAGTTTAAACTGGTTTGATGGGATGAAGCTCGCTATCGAATCGGTTCGGAACAATAATAAGATTGCAGAGGCTGCAATGTGCTACACCGGTAATATGCTAGATAAAGGTCGATCAAAGTACGACTTGGATTACTATGTGAGCTTGGCAAAACAGTTGGAAGATGCCGGTGCTCATATTCTAGCAATTAAAGATATGGCCGGACTATTGAAGCCTGAAGCAGCATATCAGTTAATTTCAACATTGAAAGAAAAGACAGATTTACCAATCCACTTACATACACACGATACAAGTGGAAATGGAATTTATATGTATGCACGAGCAGTAGATGCCGGCGTAGATATTGTTGATGTTGCGAATGGTCCGCTCGCAGGGATGACTTCGCAACCAAGTGGACAGACGCTTTATCATGCACTGGAAGGACATGTTCGTCAGCCTGAAATGAATATCGATGCAGTGGAAGAACTCTCGCATTATTGGGAAGGGATTCGGGAATATTATAGTGATTTTGAAAGCGGGATGAAGTCACCTCACACTGAAATCTATAACCATGAGATGCCTGGCGGGCAATATAGTAATTTACAGCAGCAGGCTAAAGCGGTTGGCCTTGGGGACCGCTGGAATGAAGTAAAGAAAACATTCCGTCTCGTTAACGATATGTTTGGTGATATCGTTAAAGTAACACCATCTTCTAAAATAGTTGGTGATATGGCACTATTCATGGTACAGAATGATCTCTCGGAACAAGATGTGTATGATAAAGGGCACCAGATTGACTTTCCGGAATCTGTCATTGAGTTTGCGGCCGGATATATCGGCCAGCCTTATCAAGGTTTCCCGGAAAAACTACAGAAAGTCATTTTAAAGGATAAGGAACCGATTTCTGTCCGTCCTGGAGAATTGCTTGAGCCCGTTGACTTTGAAGCTTTAAAAGAAGAATTGGAGGAAAAGCTAGAGCAATCAGTTACTGATCAAGACGTGATTGCATATGCACTTTATCCGAAAGTATTTCTTGACTATAAAGATTTCACGGATACTTATGGTGATATGTCTGTTCTCGATACACCGACATTTTTCTATGGTATGAAGCTTGGTGAAGTGATTGATGTGACAATTGAAGAAGGGAAAACATTGATTATTAATCTTGTTTCCATTTCTGAGCCGAAACCCGATGGTACCCGTGTGATCTATTTTGAACTAAATGGTCAGACTCGTGAAATTCAAATTAAAGATAAAAGTATTCGTTCATCCGTTGCCTTTAGACCAAAAGTGGAGAAAGGGAATGAGAAGCATATTGGTGCAACGATGCCTGGTACAGTTTTAAGTGTGAACTGTAAGAAGGGCGATCAGGTGAAGAAAGGCGACCATCTGCTTACAACAGAAGCAATGAAGATGGAAACAAGTATTCAAGCGCCGTTTGGTGGAACCATTAAAGATGTCTATGTAAAAGACGGCTCCGTCATTGAAGTTGACGATATTTTAATCGAATTTGAATAAAACAAAAAACATCGCTCCCAATCAAGAGCGATGTTTTTTGTTCTAAGAAATAACTGTATTTGTGTGGTTAGGCTGTTCATGCATTTCTCTTGTTGCGCTCCGGTTTGATAACAGAAGATAGTAACTCAGCATCCCGAAATAACAAGAGATGAATAGAGCGTGTGCAAGTGTTGCGAATAGACTGAGCATCGTAAAGACACTTAATGCACCAGACAGAGCTTGTAATACAATAAGCGAAAGTGCAATCGCCCAACCGCCTACCATGACTTTAGAGTGTTTATATTCTTTAATAATTTTAACGAACAACACAATCGTCCAAAGGAACAAAATGATTGCGCTCAAACGATGCCCCATTTGTACCCATTGCTGGAAGTTATAACTCGCAATACCGCCGGGATTATTATTGTAGCAGAAGGGGAAATCTGGACAAACGAGACTGGACTCAGTATGTCGGACAAGCGCCCCTGTATAGACGACAGCGAGTGTATAAATCGTAAGCGCAATAAACTCGATTCGATGCTTTTTCTTAATGGTGAGCGATTCCGTATCCCACTTCTTGTCGGTCTCAAAAATAAGTAGCGTAAGCAGGAATACAGTAGCAAACGAAATTAGTGAAATTCCGAAATGTAATGCAAGCACAAAGTCTGATTGTCCCCATACAACAGCAGCTGCACCGATCAGTGCTTGTAAAATGAGAAAGACAACTGAACTGATAGAAAGGAATTTAACTTCACGGATATGACCGATTTTTCTCCATGCTAGAATTGCTAATAATACAACGATAATTCCCATTGAACCGGATACTAAGCGGTGACTGAGTTCGATAATCATCTCGAAGTTGAATTCAGATGGTATTAATTGTCCTTCACAAAGCGGCCAGCTATCTCCACAGCCATCTGCTGAACCTGTCTTTGTAACAAGTGCACCACCTAAAAGTACAAAGATCATCCCGATTGTCGCAACAACGGATAACCATTTTAAAAGTTTCATGTTATTTTTAAGCCTCACTTCTTCTTAGTATATGTATACACTTTATAACGTTTATAATAATATTTTACGGGAACAATATCAAAGAAATATACCCTTAGTTGAAATTCGTCATTAATTTGTAACAGTATTCAACATAAAAGCAGTATTTACCATTCAAATAGTAAAAAATACTTGCAATGTGGGGCGTAGTTTGCTAGAAATAGTATGAGGGTCGAGTGGGTTATACTTCCGGAAGAGAGAAATTCTAAAATAATGATTTGATTTAATTATCCAAAATCATTCAATCAATAATTATTTTATTTAAATAGTAATTATTGGTTGGATAGAATTTTATTTGATTCCATGATACAATAAAAGTAATTATCGGCTATATTTGTCATGTGTAAAACTAGCTATGGTAATGAAAATCTTGGCTTTTTCGAAAAAAGGGGGGAAATGAGAATGAACAAGGTGGAAACGCCGTATACAGACGTAGTAAGTGACACCGCAATTCCTGCCAAAAATATGAGAAGTATGGTGCAAGCTGTTAAAGCTCTTATCAAAATCGGAATTGTCAATTCAAATTTAATAACTGTAATTGCTGGTTTTTGGTTGGCTATATACATACATGGTCTGACGTTCAGTGAACATATCGGTACGCTGATTATGACCTTAATCGGTAGTGGTTTAGTAATCGCCGGTGGGGCTATCCTAAATAACTGGTATGATGTTGATATAGATCCGAAAATGACCCGGACAAAGACACGGCCAACTGTAACAGGGCTATTTTCGCTTAGAGCAGTCCTGATATCTGGTATCGTCACGACGATTATTGGGTTAGGGATTCTTTTTCTGTTTACAAATGCTTATGCCGCATTATTTGCCTTTATCGGTTGGTTTGTTTACATTGTGTTATATACGATGTGGACGAAACGGAAGTATACATTAAATACGATAGTGGGTTGTATTTCAGGAGCAATGCCGCCACTGATTGGTTGGTTTGCAATTACTCCAGAGCTACATATTGTTCCGATTGGACTATTTTTAATCATGTTTATATGGCAGACACCGCATTTCCTTGCTCTTGCTATGAAGAAGATGGACGAATATAAAGAGGCTGGTGTTCCAATGCTTCCGGTCGTCTATGGATTTAACATAACGAAGCGGCAAATTATTGTATACATTGCGTGTCTATTACCGTTGCCATTATTGCTTACATCACTCGGTACGACATTTGTCGTTATCGCTACCGCACTAAATATTGGATGGTTAATTCTAGCTGTTTCAGGATTATTTGTTAAAGACGATTTGAAATGGGCAAATAGAATATTTGTTTATTCTTTGAATTATCTCGTCATCCTGTTCCCGCTTATGGTTATTGTAACGCTCCCAATATTTAATTAACTATTGTCCTTAAATATAAAATTAATATATAAGGAAACAACAACAAGAAGAAAGAGAGGTATGAACACATGAAAAGATGGATGGGAAAATTTAAAGCACTCATGCTTTTTACTTTCTTAGCAATCCTATTAGCAGGGTGTGGAAAAGAGAATTTAACTTCCCTTAATCCTAAGGGCTATGGGGCAGATATAACATTAGATCTAATTCTTTATATTACATTCATCATGATTGGTGTTTTTGTAGTTGTAATGGTGATCTATACGATTGTATTGATCCGTTACCGTAAAAAGAAGGGTCAAGAGAATGAAATTCCAGTACAGGTGGAAGGGAATACGAAGTTAGAGATTGTGTGGACTGTAATTCCAATCATTCTTGTTATTATTATCTTGGTCCCTACAATTTACTTCACCTTTGATCTAGCAGATACGTCAGAGGCAAGTTCATCAATTAATATTGATGTAACAGGTAACCAGTATTGGTGGCATTTTGAGTATCAAGATGAAGAAGTCTCGACAAGTCAGGACTTGTATATCCCAACTGGAGAAAAAGTATACTTGAATATGGTTTCATCAGACGTAATTCACTCGTTCTGGGTGCCATCAATATCTGGAAAAATGGACGTTAACCCGGAAAACGTGAATACAATGTTCATTGAAGCTTATGAAGAAGGAGTTTACTGGGGTAAATGTGCCGAACTTTGTGGACCATCCCACTCGCTGATGGACTTCAAAGTAATTGCAGTAAGTCCAGAAGAGTATGAACAGTGGATCACAGACATGCAAAACTTTGATCCTGAAGAGGTACCGGACGATGCAGTTGCACAGGAAGGTCAAGACCTATTCCAAAATAACTGTATGGGATGTCACGCGCTTGGATCTGCACCATCTGGTGTTGGACCAAACTTGACTAACTTTGGTGACCGTACACACTTTGTAGGATATCTTGAACCAACAAAAGAGAATCTTGTTAAGTGGATTACAGATCCAGAGTCAATTAAGCCTGGTAACCTAATGACGGGTACGTATGATGTGACAGAAGAAGAAGCTGATAAGATAGCAGAGTATTTAATGCAGCTTCAGCCATCTGAAATAACCCCTGAGAGTGCTGGGGGCCTTATCGACTAATAATATTAATTAAGGGATGGAAGACACAAGAGGGAGGTTAAAGCTTTGAGTACTACTACTCAAAAAAGAAGCTTGGGAACCGTGATTTGGGATTACATGACCACCGTTGACCATAAAAAGGTCGGAGTATTATATTTGCTTTTCGGTGGGATATTCTTCCTAATGGCCGGATTACAAGCATTAATTATTCGAACTCAGTTAATGACACCAGAAAACGACTTTGTTTCTGCTGGCTTATATAATGAATTGATTACGATGCATGGAACGAACATGTTATTCCTTGCAGCGATGCCGTTGTTCTTCGGCTTAATGAACTATGTTATGCCACTTCAAATTGGAGCTCGTGATTTGGCATTTCCTTTCTTGAACGGTTTAGGTGTTTGGCTATTTATCTTTGGTGGACTCTTAATGAACTCTAGTTGGTTTTTTGGAGGAGCACCAGATGCAGGGTGGACAAACTACGCACCACTTTCCGTACAATCACCTGGTCATGGTATAAACTTCTATGTATTGGGACTGCAGCTAGCAGGTGCAGGAACAATTATGACAGGGATTAACTTTATAGCAACGATTGTATTAATGCGTGGACCAGGGATGACATATATGAGAATGCCGTTATTTACATGGACAACATTAGTAACAAGTATTCTTATTTTATTCGCTTTCCCAGCATTTACAATTGCACTATTCTTAATGCAGTTTGACCGTATGTTTGATTCTGCTTTCTTTGATATTGCTTTAGGTGGTAACTCGGTTATCTGGCAACACTTATTCTGGATAATGGGTCATCCTGAAGTTTATATTTTGGTTCTTCCCGCATTCGGGATATTTAGTGAAGTCATCCCGACATTCTCGAAGAAACGACTATTTGGTTATACCGCGATGGTTTTCGCTACATTCCTAATCGCATTTTTAGGATTCATGGTTTGGGCGCACCATATGTTTACTGTAGGCCTAGGACCAGTAGCTAACGCTCTTTTCGCGATTGGTACGATGGCGATTGCCGTGCCAACGGGAATCAAGATATTCAACTGGCTCCTCACAATGTGGGGCGGTAGTATTAAAATAACTACTCCGATGCTTTATGCACTTGGATTTATTCCATCTTTCACAATTGGTGGGATGACAGGTGTTATGCTTGGTTCAACAGTTGCGGACTATCAGTTCCATGACACGTATTTCGTAGTTGCGCACTTCCACTACGTTATAATTGGTGGATCAGTATTTGGTATACTAGCGGCAGTACACTATTGGTGGCCGTTGATGTTCAACCGGATGTTAAGTGAGAAGTTAGGAAAACTTGAATTTTGGCTGTTCTTTTCTGGTTTCCATTTAACATTCTTCATTCAGCATTTCTTAGGACTAATGGGTATGCCACGTCGCTACTGGGTATTCCTAGAGAATCAGGAACTGGATTTAGGAAACTTAATCAGTACGTTAGGTTCTTACTTGATGGGTCTAGCAGTAATTGTGTTATTAATTAATGTTGTGACCTCATACTTCAAAGGTCCAGCACCAAGAGACCCATGGGATGGAAGATCATTAGAGTGGTCAGTACCGAATCCAACGCCTTACTATAACTTTAAATACACACCATTAACTCGTGGATTAGATCCATTTTGGATTGAAAAAATGGAAGGTGATGGTAAGATAAAACCAGCTGAACCATTACATGACATTCATATGCCACATGGTTCAATACTTCCATTTCTAATCAGTCTTGGACTTACAGTTGCATCGTTTGGTTTTATTTACCAGTTAGATGGTCCACATGGCAGGATATTAATTTACATCGGTATGGCATTTGCTATCGGTTGTATGATTGTTCGGTCATTGAAAGATGACTACGGCTATAACATCCCCAAAGAAGAACTTGAAAAGGAGGATGATTAAGATGAGTCACCAGGAAGCAATTGGCAGGAATGCACATAAAATAGATCCAAATAATATTCCTGCAGAGCCTGCGAGGGTTACAGCAGAGGGTAAACATAAACACCTTGGTATATGGATTTTTCTTGGAAGTGAAACGGTTCTTTTTGCCAGTTTGTTCGGGACATATATCGCGCTTAAAAACTCTACTGCTGGCGGACCGACGACACAAGAATTATATGGTCTTGAACTTGTATTCTTAATGACACTTCTTTTACTTACAAGTTCTTTAACGAGTGTTTATGCAATTTACCATATGAAGAATAACAACTTTAAGAAAATGCAATTATGGATGGGTATCACTGGGTTACTAGGACTCGCATTCTTAGGTTGTGAAATTTATGAGTTCGCTCATTATATTACAGATTACGGCTTTACTTTCCGCTCTTCTGCGTTTGGTTCAGCTTTCTATGCGTTAGTCGGCTTCCACGGAGGACACGTTATTTTCGGTTTGAGCTGGTTAATCGTATTGATGGCACGTAATGCAAAACGCGGACTGGACACATATAACGCTCCGAAGTACAATACATTTGCATTGTACTGGCATTTTATTGACGTTGTATGGGTGTTCATCTTTACAGTCGTATATCTAATGGGGATGGTGGGTTAAAATGACAGAAAATACTACGCCTAACAAACTCGATTCTTACCGTAAACAAGAAAGTAAAGATGAGATGAAAATCCAAGTAATTAGCTTTGTTTCAATGATTGTATTTACCGTCATTGCATTCGCTCTTGTTGGAACGCAGTTAATGACTGGTTCGTATTTAAGTATCTTGCTAGTTGTCCTAGCAATTGTGCAGGCGATGTTCCAATTCTTATATTTTATGCATTTGAAAGATAAGGGTCATGGACCAGCTTCTGCATCAATCTACGGAGGAATGTTAATTGCATTTCTAACTATCCTTGGATTAGGAGTTATTACTTGGTGGTAAAATTTAAAAAGATCGGGAGAGTATTCCCGATCTTTTTTTGCGAATTTCGTCACATTTTTATTAAATTCTCACGAAAATATGGTATATAATAAGTGAATAAACCTTTTTATGGAGTGACTATATATGTGGTTAGAATTACAAATCTTCGGCTTTAGAGCTTTGTGGAGTCCATATTTCTTTACATTCTGTGTACTGCTAGGAGTTATTTATTATTTAGCAACTGGCCCTTACCGCCATAAATTCGGTGGAACAGAAAAGCCTACGGTTAAGCAACATGTTTTGATGTATACAGCGTTATTTCTTTTATATGTAGCTAAAGGTTCGCCAATTGATTTATTATCCCATATAATGTTTAGTGCGCATATGATACAGATGGTAGTATTTCTGCTTATCTTTCCAATCCTTGTCATTAAAGGACTTCCATTATGGGTTTGGGAAAGGGTTCTAAGAAACAATATCTTAGGTCCAATTATTCGACTACTCACAAAGCCGATTATTTCTTTGCTTTTATTTAATGGATTGTTTTCTATCTACCATATACCAGTTGTCTTTGATTTTTCAAAGTCGGCTCCAGTATGGCATTTCGTTATTCATAGTATTTTATTGATTGCTGCCTTTATCGTGTTTATTCCACTGTTATTACCATTTAAGGAAATAAATACGATGACTCCTTTATTGAAAGTCGGCTATATCTTTGCTAATGGTGTATTGATAACTCCGGCTTGTGTATTGATTATCTTTACAAAAACACCTGCTTATGAAGCTTATTTGGCAGGGGGTGCATGGTTACAATCATTAGCAATCTGTGTGCCTGGTGATGTACTTGACGGAATTGAATTAGCTCTTTCCGGGCCTGAAATGTTTTCACCATTAAGTACGATAAACGACCAGCAATTCGGTGGTGTTATTATGAAAACACTTCAGGAAGTCGTTTATTTATCATTAATGATACGAGTATTCTTTGGTTGGTTCCGGGAGAAATCAAGAGACGTCGATCCAGTTAGTGTAGAAGTAAATTAAATTATATTAAATCACACAGTAGTGCGATTTTAAAAAAATCAGGTCAACTATTTTGATAGCTGACCTGATTTTTTAATTACCTTTTTCTTGAGCGAGTGGTTTTAATTCATTGGCTAAGTTTGTTAGCAATGTTTGCGCACGTTCCACGAGTGATTCTGGGAAGTTCTCTTCTTCACCATACTCGATTCCATGTGGATAGTAATGCTTACCGAGTAATGGAGTTAATAGCTTGATCACCGCATCTCTGCGATCTACATCTCCACTTGTCGCATAACCTTGAACACGGATATAATATGTAATATTTTTTTCATTGGAACCAATTTTGTAATCATATGTTACTCGTTCATAGTCCCACTGTCCAGCACGGATAAAGGCATGCTGCCCCGTAATTTTATCAAGCGGTTTCAAGTCCATTACTAAATCGTCAATTCCAGTGTTTTCAATTCTCATTTTTTTCACCCCTAATAATTGTCCACTTTATTTAATCATAGTATGAATAGAAATAATTTGCAATGAAAACCTGTTCGGTTAAAAAGGATTATAATTAGAATTAATAGGGAAAACATTGAATGTATCATACTATATCTTCATAGACTGTAATATATCATAATAGAGGGGCTGTATCGATGCGTATATTACGAAGTTTAGTACTACTTACTATCGTTGTTATTCTTGCTTTTTATTGGATAGAACAAGACGAACTGAATAGTCAAGAAAAAGTGGAGTCACAAGTAGTTGAAAAAGCCCTTATGCTGCAAGCAAAGTCAACACCTGTCCTTACAGCGAGTAAACAAGTGTTACAAGGGGATTTATACCATTGGATTGGAAAACCCATAGAAGAGCTCGAACAGGAGATGGGCGAGCCTGTACGAAAGGATTTGAGCGCTTACGGGTACATATGGTGGGTTTACACGAACGAAAGTGATTACTATATCCAATTCGGAATAGAAGATGACCATGTGCAAACCATTTATGCTATTGGGAATGGTTTATCATTAGAGCCGATTCAACTTGGGGCATCTTATGAATCAATTAGAGAAGAGTTTCCATTCAAGGAAGAAGTCGGTTATACAGACGGTTACGCTACTTATACATTCCGTATGACAGCAGAAGATATGATCCAGCGACCTTTAGTAAAGGTTTCCGACGATTTATTCATGCAATTTTACTTTGATACGTTTACAAATGAGTTGTCATCTGTTCGTCTTATGGAAGCGGACGTCTTATTACGCCATCAACCATATGAAGTTGTCTACCGCGGTCCGCTTCCAGCTAAACCAGATCTTACGGATAATGAATGGAGTCAAGTGGAAAAGGGGATGGAACAACAAATATTCAATATAAGTAACGTGTTAAGGAACCGTTTTGATAAATCTACATTGGAATGGGAAGAAGATGTAAGTGGTGTGGCATACAATCATAGTAAAGATATGAATGATAATAATTATTTTTCTCATTATAGTTTGAATGGGGATGGATTGAAAGAAAGGCTAGAAATTACAGGGTTACTTTATATATCTGCTGGGGAAAATATTGCAGCACAATACCCGGATGCCCCAGCTGCAGTTGAAGGTTGGTTAAATAGTGATGGCCACCGGGAAGCACTGCTTCAGGAAGAATATACTCACCTAGGAGTAGGAGTTTATCGCTTTTACTATACACAGAACTTTTTAGCAAAGCCGATGTAACTCGGCTTTTTCTTTTTGTCTCCATTAAACAGTATGCTTTTTTCAGCGTAAGTGACTTGCTCGTCCTCCAGACTGGCTCTCTAATCGCCGTTCAGTTGCCCGGTGGAGTGGATTAATATTAATGGAAAATATTCCACCATTATCTCACCATAAAGCTTACGAGGAGTAACCCGGCCGCCTGCGGACTTCCTGATGATAGGTGCACACCTAAGCTGACTGAAAGTATACGGCAGTTATTACATGGTGCAGGCGTTCTTAACTAGCTCAGATTGCAATAGTTGAGTTGATTATAAGCTTTTGAACAGTTCATGCCTATTTGCATATTTTAATAATATGCGAATATCTAATTGCAAATGAGGTGAGTGATGATGGCAGAAGAATCTAATGTGGAGCTTAAACGGTTCAAATCATTTATAAACAGCCACCCAAAATTAGTCCGTAAAATACGTAAAGATGGGAAAAGCTGGCAAGAAATCTATGAGCAATGGGTTCTGCTCGGTGAAGATGACATCCACTGGGAACAATATAAAGAAGAAACAGATGAAAAAAGTAAAAGCGGTGAAGAGAAGAAACAGACATTTTCTAAACTTGACTTAAAACCTGACTTTGTAAAGCAAATTTTAAAATATACAGAAACGGTAGATGTAAATAAGCTTCAAGAACAGGTACAGCAACTAAGTGATACAATTGCAACGGTACAAGAAATTGTCGATATATACAAAAAACCACCGGCACAAGAGAATAGAACTAGACAGCCTTTTGATTGGTTTAGAGACTAGGGGGGAAGAACATGGAACAGGCAGTTTACCTCTATTTACGTGAGCAGCCGAAATTGCTTGAGTTTATCAGACGACAACCAATCTGGTATCGATATTTACTTAGGGAGGGAGCAAAGTTACTTCCAGAACTTGAGAAGGAAGCTAAAGTGTTCTATGGTCAAACTTTCTCCGGCAGGTTAAATCGTGTGAGTGATCAAGTTCAAATGGCTTCCATGTTGATCAATGTTGCTAACATTTTAAAAGATTAGTGCCGTTTTATTTTCATAAATCCAATTAAATGTTAAAATCAGGGTGGAGGTGTTAAAATGATTGCGACAATGGAGTATGTAACAATTTTAGATGATGCGGAAGAGCTTGGAAAAGTAGTTTTCGATTCGGATGTAATGCGAGACTATCTTGAGAAAAAAGCATCATTAGAACAAGATAAAGAAGCGCAAAAGCTAGTAAAAGCTTTTAACGATATAAAAGAACATT
Source organism: Oceanobacillus sp. MO10714A (assembly GCF_037072045.1). Lineage (NCBI taxonomy): Bacteria > Bacillati > Bacillota > Bacilli > Caryophanales > Bacillaceae > Oceanobacillus > Oceanobacillus sp. MO10714A. The sequence goes on from NZ_JAXHDC010000002.1 coordinate 49,114, forward strand.
ATGATGATATACAACGATTCGGACGTTATCATCCTGATTATCAAGAAATAATGAAGAAAGTCCGCTCAACAAAACGGGCGATGGATATGCATGAAAGTGTTGCCGCTTTTAAAGTGGCTGAACGGAATGTGCAAAGTTTATTAGATGAAATTAGCGAAGTGATCGCCTTTAGCGTCAGCAATCAAATAAAAGTACCGAAAGATGGAGCACTTCTAACCGATAGTGGCTGTAGTTCTTGTGGAAGTGGCGGCAGTTGTGGCTGCGCGTCTTAATGATAAATTTACTTTTCATTATTTCCTTTTATCACGTATCAACGTTCTGTAATCTTCTCACCTCTAAACATGAGGGAAGCCCAACATGTTAAGGTGGGGGATAAACAGTTCGTAAATACCTGATTCTGTTCAACTAACATTCAGTGGGGAGGTAAGGAATTCCCCACTGAATGAAGTTTCACTTTATAAATATGGAGTAGGTGAAAATCTTGATCCCAAAGCGACAAGGGTTGATTGTATGGTTCCAACATATGAAAAACCTGAAGCATATTAAACGATATGGTAATCTCATCCATGCCTCTAAAATACATAAATATGCCGTAGTCTATGTTAATCAAGAGGATATTGAAACGATTGAGAAAAAGCTTCTCCGGCATTCCTTCGTATCCAAAGTAGACCGGTCGTACAAACCTTTTGTCCGCACAGACTACGAGAATACGAAGCCTGACGAAGCGAAAAAATTTGATTATAAAATGGGTATTTAAGAACAAAGGCGGAAGCGCCCGTTTAGCAACGTACAAACTAGAGCACTCTGGAATGAGATAAAGGAAACACAACGAACGATAGTGAGTTGATGTTGACTTATCGATTGGAGGAGTGTGAAGTTTGATAGTTGTTGGGCGCTGGAGCCGGACGTGGCTAACCCTGAATAACTAAGTTATCACAGCATTTTTATTTTATAGTACTACAACACGAAAAAAAACCTGCAGAACAAACATCTGCAGGTTCTTTTTGTTTTCATGATGAAAACAAAAAGACAAAGGGAGAGGAGAAACCAGAGTAAAACCTACGGGGAAGAATAAGTATACTCTGTTTGAATCAACCAACTAACGTTTAGTTGAATCATTATGCTAGTATGTACAAACAAATAAAAATTATACAATATGAAAAAAATAACCTATCTATCCACCCCCTCGGAATAGAGGTTATTTAATTAATGATGTCTAGGTACATACGTTAAAGACTTTCGAACCCCGGCTAAAGTTATGTTATACTTGCAAGATACAAATTCACTAATTGTTAATCGTAAGTAAACATAAGTTTAATTATTTTTGGTTTTGTGGTAGGATAATGTCGAATCGTCGAATTGGAGTGACCGCCATGAGAGTAATAGCCGGAAAACGAAAAGGACAGGCATTAAAAGCTGTCCCCGGTAATGAAACTAGACCAACAACAGATAAAATCAAAGAAGCGATCTTCCAATCCATCGGCCCGTTTTTTGACGGGGGACGTGTATTGGATTTATTTGCCGGCAGTGGCTCCCTCGGAATCGAAGCGCTCAGCCGTGGAATGGACCAAGCGATCTTTGTTGATAAGCAAGGAAAAGCAATACATACAATCAAAGAAAACTTAAAAACGGTGAAAATGGCTAACCAAGCAGAAGTATATCGGGCTGATGCAAAGCGCGCCTTGAAGGCAGCAGCAAAGCGCGGAATTGTCTTTGACTTAATCCTGCTTGACCCGCCGTACGGAAAGGTAAATCTAATCTCTCTTATTCAAGAGATTATCGAATATGAGCTTATCAGGAAAAATGGTTTACTATACTGTGAACACGATCCACGTGATAAACTGCCGGAAGAAACAGCAAATTTGACGATACAAAAACAAGAAGTTTACAGCAGTACAATTGCAGTAACTATCTACCGTTTTAAATAGGAAGGGGTTAGATCATGACTAAGCTAGCTATTGTTCCTGGCAGTTTTGATCCATTTACAAATGGACATTTAGATATTGTTGAGCGAGGGGCAAAAATTTTTGATGAAATTCTTGTAACGGTTTTTAATAACCAAGCAAAATCACCGTTGTTCAATGTGGAGGAACGTGTGAATTTAATTAAAGAATCGACAAAACATTTGCCGAACGTAAAAGTAGATTCTTCCGACTTTCTACTTATGGACTATGCTACCGAAAAAAACGCAAATGCGGTCATTCGTGGTTTACGGGCAATTAGTGATTTTGAGTATGAAATGCAGATTACTTCGATGAACCGGAAATTAAATAAAGATATTGAAACGTTTTTTATAATGACTAATAATCAATTTTCCTTTTTGAGCTCGAGCATGATTAAAGAAGTTGCCCAGTATAATGGTAATATTACCGGGCTTGTACCGGAGATTGTTGAATTGGAATTAAAAAAGAAATTTAATTTTACATAATGCTTGAGGGCTAACATTCGGGTAAAGTGAACAGAATGTTAGCTCTCATTTTTACTATTCTTGATAAACAAGAGGAAACCTACCCATAGGAAAAGAATTGTAATAAATGGTCCAATATTTGTAAGCTGCTGAAGTGTATAGGAAAAGAAGGTATCTGTAGGTTGAGTTGCTACTGTAATTTCGCTATACATTGTTTGGTAATCCAAATAAAGTGGCTTGTAGAATATAATGGTCAAGATACTTGCAATGATTCCGTGTAAAACGCGGGCAAATACATAAGGTGAAAAGCGTATGTCTGTTTTAGCAAGGATACTGGCGACTTGCGCTTGAACGGAAAAGCCATTAAAACCGAGTATGAAGCTCACGAGAATTACTTTCGGGAGTAAGGAGTCAGTTGTGATTTCGGATATCAATGTTGCGCCAAGCGTAATTTCAAAAAGTCCTGAAAAAAACGGAACTGCAAGTGTACCGGGAATGCCAAGCAAGAAGAATATACCTTCAAATAGTTTACTGAATAATATAGTGAAATTTACAAGGTGAAGCAGTTGAACGATAACGGAAAATAAAATAATAAATCCACCGACCATGACGAGAGTTTTAATTGATTGTAAAACTGCATCTCCAAGTATTTCTCCAAGCGGCCTAGGGTCTCTACTGCGTGTCCGGTGCATTTGTTTTACTGCTTGAATAAGAATCGGGCTATTATTTTTTTTCTTTGCCTTATTAATTATCGGCTTCTCTTCGCGTATTTTATAAAACCGCATGAGTATCCCGACAACCATGTTGCTTCCATAGTGAGCTGCCGCAAGTAACGCGCCAAGCGCAGCATTATGGAATAAACCGACTGAAATAGCTCCAAAAATAAATAATGGGCTCGAATTATTTGTGAAGGATACGAGCCTTTCTGCTTCAATTTGGGTTAATTGTTTCTCTTCTCTAAGTCTTGCCGCTATTTTCGCGCCTGTTGGGTACCCACTTGCCATTCCCATCATCCATCCGAAACTACCGGCACCTGGCACATTAAATAGCGGTCGCATGATCGGCTCAAATAAGACGCCGAGAAATTTAACAACACCGAAAGCAAGTAATAATTCTGCAGTAATAAAAAATGGCAGAAGAGAAGGGAAAACTACTTCTGCCCACATGTTCAACCCACGTAAGCTAGCGGCTAATGCTTCGTCGGGAAAATATATAAGTAATATCGTTAAACAAATCGTAATTGCTGCTAATAAAATAGTTTTCACAAATGGATTCAAGTTAAAGCCCCCTAATACACGAGCATGTTCTGTACAACCAATTTTAGAAGGTGTAAAATAAACACGAGAATAATTGCGCGAATTAAGTACAAGCTATATATTCTCTATCAATATACGCAGCTTAGGGCTTTGAATATGACTACTATTTACAGAATATAGTTATTCGAAAGGAAGGTGTTGACTGGAAGATGAAATTCTCAAAGAAAAAAATACTGTTTTATTTAATTTTTTTCATCGCTTTATACTTTTTTGCTACATATCAATTACCATATTATATTCAAAAACCTGGGAATACCGAGCCATTAAATCCAATTGTGGAAGTGGCTGATGCATACGAAAGTGAAGGAGAAATGTACTTAGTGACGGTTAGCGGACTACAGGCTACACCACTCCATTATATCCTTGCAAAAATACTTCCACATAACGAGATTAAACCTCTCCATGAAGTAATTCCAGAAGGGATAAGCACAGATGATTATATGCATGCACAACTTCAAGTGATGGAAAGCTCCCAGGAAGCCTCTCTCGTAGTCGCTTACGAGGCAGCTGGTCGTGATATTAAGATCGATTATGCAGGTGTGTATGTCGTAAGCGTTGTCGAGGATATGCCGTCTTTTGGAAAGCTTGAGATGGGAGATTTAATAACTCGAATTGATGGGATCGAAATCACTGAATCCACTGATTTAATCAATTATGTTGAGGAAAAGGCTGCTGGTGAAACAATTACGGTTGAATTATTGAGAGAAGATGAGCAACTAACGGAAGAAATAACGTTGGATTACTTTCCAGATGATGAGACTCGAGTAGGAATGGGAATCAGTTTGGTAACCGATCGGGAAGTGACGGTGAATCCTGAAGTCGAGTTCTCCAGTGGTCAAATTGGTGGTCCAAGTGCCGGGTTAATGTTCGCTTTAGAAATTTACGATCAATTGACCGAGGAAGATATTACAAAAGGTTATGAAATTGCCGGTACAGGAGAAATCGATTATGAAGGAAATGTATACCGAATCGGTGGAATAGACAAAAAGGTTGTCTCTGCTGACAGGGAGGGAATTGATATTTTCTTCGCCCCACATGAGGAAGGAAGAGAGGATTCCAATTATGTCGTTGCTAAAGAAAAAGCAGAAGAAATCGGCACAGCGATGGAAATTGTACCAGTTGATACGTTTAATGATGCATTAGAGTATTTAGAAGCACTACCTGAAAAATAATAAAGCTTGCGGGCAGAGTAATTAATCGTAACGTTACCCTGCTGCAAGCTTTTTTTAATCACGCATTAACGGTCTGTAATACCCCCACCGCTAAACATGAAGGAAGCCCAACATGTGAAGGTGGGGGATATACAGTCCGTAAATCATTCTAACATTCAGTGGGGGGAGGTACGGAAACCTCCACTGAATGAAGTTTCACTCTATCTAACGATTCGGATTGGCCCTTTTAATTCTTGGTTAAATAGCACTTTTCTGGTGGAGGGCTCAAGGATACTGTAATAGGAAAGGCTCGCTTTTTCTTCTAGTTGCATTAAGGGATGCATGTTTTTACGGTAGCTAGATAGAACAGGAATTTTGATTGCTTTTTTTACATGGTTTAAATATTTTTGTCCTTGCTCGGTGATGCCGAGAACTCGCACATATGGAAGTTTAGAATCCTCGGCCAAAAATGGGGCTAGTTCATCTTTAGTCGTATTCGTTAACAGATGAGTAAAGATCCGCTGAATTCTCGTCCATGTATACCGTTTGGTTTTGATTTTGCGGAACCAATCTTCCATATTTTCCACTTGGTTAGCAGTATTTTTCAAGCGATATTCGATTCCCTCTGTTACTCCGTGGATTTGCCGGAGTTCCTGGGGAGTCATTGTTTGCACCCGGTAATTCACAAGTTGAAAATAATGTTCCCAGTGATGCCAATGAGAAGTTGTTTGTTTATATTGTTGGAGCATTTCAGCAGTGATCGCTGGAAGTGCTACGCGAGCCTGTGATGTTACGTTCTGATGCTCAATGATTTCTTTTCGAATACTCGTCGCACTTGCAATTTCTCCTGCAATGTCGGGATCATGAAACTCATTGTTTAATCGTTTGATTGTATGAATATCCATCGGCAAATCCTGTTCAAGGATTGTATTTACATAACCCATGCCGAGAATGTTATTCGGTTGGGATAGATCGAATTGTTGATTTACAAGTCCAATTGCTTCATACGCTTTCATGCTCGCTTCTGGAAAAGACAGACCTTGATGTAAGTGTGCTTTTAACTCGATTTCATACTCTTTTTTCCGTTCTTTCTGTACCAGGTTAGCTGATATAAACGGTTCTGCAGTACCAGCTTCACTCCCGAAACAAATACTTGAAGCTCCTAGCTCATGAAGCAATTGTACAGCCCCTCTTGCAAAATAATCACTATTTTGCACCGCGTAAGCATATGGTAACTCTAATACGATGTCAACACCGGAGGAAAGGGCGGCTCTTGTCCGGTGAAATTTATCGATGATTGCAGGCTCCCCGCGTTGTAGGAAGTTACCGCTCATAACTGCAATTACGGAATCAGCCTGTGATACTTCTTTAGCTTTTTGGACATGATATGCATGACCATTGTGAAAGGGATTATATTCGACAACGACGCCACAAGCTTTCATTTATTTCAACTCCCAGCATTAATGTGCTATTATTGTAACAAATAAAGGAAGAGAATTTCAGCTAAAAGCAGAAAAAAGATTTTATTAGTTAGCTGTAAAGAAAAGATATTGACAAAACATCAATTTTCTTTTAAAATAACTCTTGTTGCCTAGAGGTGATGAACATGAAAATTTCTGTCTCACAGATTCAGAGAGGGAGCTTTAATGCGCCCCTTGAAGTGGAAGAAACAGTTGATGTTTCGGAATTGGAAACGATGAATAATGATATTCGCCGAATTGGACCTGCACAGGTTAAAGCTTTATTGACAATGGACCAGAATGAAGAAATAATTGCTTCTTTAACCATTAAAGGTGAAATGACTTTACCATGTGCAAGAACACTTGTGGATGTTCCTTATTCGTACGACATTTCGGTTGATGAAGTATTCTCTACTTCTCCATTTATCACCGAAGATGAGTTGGAAGAAGAAATTCATCCGGTTGAAGGAGAAGTGCTTGACTTAAAGCCGTATATCATGGAAAATATTCTATTGGACATCCCATTTCGAGTGTTCTCAGAGGAATCCAATCCGGAAGGCGCAGCACCTAAAGATGGTGCCGGCTGGAGTTTTGTTCAAGAGGAAGAACCAAAGGAACAAACTATTGATCCGCGTTTAAAAAAATTGGCGTCTTTACTTGAAAATAATAAGAAGGAAAATGAATAGTGAATAACGTTCTTTTCATTTGAAGGAGGTGTAGGTCATGGCAGTACCTAAGCGTAAAACATCGAAAAAAGTAAGAAACCAACGTCGTACTCATAAAAAACTACATGTACCTGGCATGGTAGAATGTTCTAATTGTGGTGAATTGACGAAGCCGCACCATGTATGTAAAGCATGTGGACATTATGATGGAAGAGAAGTTGTTCGCAACTAATTGTTAGACAACAGCGAGGAGCAGATCACAATCACGTGGTCTGTTTTTTATTTTTTTCTTGTATAATAACTTGGAGACTAGAAGAAAGAATGAAAAGGGGCGAATTTTCTTGGGAGAAGTAATCAACTATGAAATAAATGACGAAGGTTATGGAACAATCCGTTTGAACCGACCGGAGAAGCAAAATGCAATTTCGTTACATATGGCAGAACAGTTACAAGAAAAACTAGTTGAAGCAAGAGAGGCTAATTTGAAATTTTTAATTCTTACAGGGGTAGAGAATCGAATGTTCTCCGCTGGTGGGGATTTAAATGATTTACACGGAGAACTGTCAACTAGTGAAGCATTCGCCAGATTAAAGCCAATGATGGATGTATTGCAGATGGTCCTTCATTTCCCTGTACCGGTAATTGCCCTGTTGAACGGGAATGCGTTAGGTGGAGGATGTGAACTTGCGACAGCTTGCGACATCCGGATTGCTAAAGCGAATACAAAATTCGGATTTATCCAGTCGACCATTGGTATCCTACCCGGCTGGGGCGGTGGTACGATACTTTATAAAAAAGTGCAACCAGATTTTGCACTGGATTGGATTGCAAGGGGAGCTATATTAGACGCCTGTGAACTCGAAGAAAAAGGGTGGATTCACCATGTAATCGACGACAAGGATTGGGACGATGCCATTTATCTAGAAAACTATATAGCAAAGTCGGAAGAACAGATGCGTCTATTAAAAAAGCAATTCACAATCAATATCGCAGCAGATGAACTTTCTAGGCTGATGGTGGAAGAGGTGAAAAGCGCTGCTAGTTTATGGGAATCTGAAGCTCATAAGCAGGCAATTGAAAAATTTTCTAAAAAGAAATAGCTAAACATGATTCTATCAACCCTCACTTCTGCATACATTGATAGCAAAGTAATGAAGGAGGATTGCGATGAAAGAAACTAGACAGGATGCATGGACGAAAGAAGAAGATGTTTTACTAGCAGAAACCGTCCTGCAATATATTAAAAATGGTAATACCCAGTTGGAAGCGTTTAAAGAAGTGGCTGCTAAACTTGCAAGAACACCGGCAGCTTGTGGTTTCCGTTGGAATGCGACAATTCGGAAGCAGTATGATTCAGCGATCCGCAAAGCGAAAGAAGAGCGAAAAAAGGTGAGTAGCCAAGCATTGCGTGCGCTCCAGGCGAATGAGGGTGCTCTTGAAATGAATGCAATTGAGTCTGCAATACAACTTCTAGAACAATTGAAAAGTAAAGGCTCTGAAGCCGAGAATAATGAACAAGTGCAATTGATTGAGAGGCTTAAACAGGAGAATGAGCAACTGAATCAACAAATCGAACGGTATAAAAATGCTTGGAGCGAGATGGAAAAGTTATGGAATTGGGTGGATGGAAACAGTGAACGTAATCTCGGTGTTTAAAAAAACCACGTGAAGTTCGTTCACTAACTTCACGTGGAAATTTTTCATTCATCGTCTTGATTAGGGTGTGCGGCTTTTTCCTGGACACCTTGAGGTAGCCAAATCAATGGATTCTCCCCAAGGTCCCGTTCGAGATCATATTGGGCTTTTTGGAAACCCATCTTTTCCCAGAAGCCTTGTGAATTGATCCGTGGACTTGTTTTAATTGGTAAATCAAAGCTCTTTGCATAGTCCACCATCAATTTTCCATACCCTTGCCCTTGGTAGTCTGGTAATACTTCCAGCTTCCAGAGTGCTAAATAATCCTGTGGTGGGTCAAAATAGTTATCATATTTTTCTTTTATTCTGTATAAACTCATTCTCGCTATTAAGTTCTCCCCGATATAAACCCCGTAAAAAGGTGATTCACTATTGTTTTCAATCAAGTTGTTCTGTAAGTCCTCGAGCATAGAGAGTTCTTGGTTGCCATATTCTTTGAAGCGTTTAAATTTCTCAAGTGTTTTGTAGTTGATTAATAAGTTTTCCACCTTCACTTTATTCATACTTACATCCCCCTTAGTTTATCATGGATATTCATTCATGAAACATTAAATGATCAAAGCATGTTAGATGTATTCTTTCTCTTTATAATTATACATTAATTAATAGTTTTTTTAAATCTTGAGGTTGTGTAACATTGTTATTTCGAATATAGTAGAATCAAAATAGTGCAATCTTGAATGCCAATTTTTATACACTCAACTTACTTGAGTAGATCACTTCCATTCAGCGTAAGTGTTTAGCACGTTCTCCTGGCTAGATTTCTAATCGCCGTTCAGTTGCCCGGTGGACGGATGCTTTCCGCGGGCACAGCCGAAGCCTCGACGCACAGGACGTGCTAATGCAGACGTTGCCACAGGACGTGGCGTACTTAGTCTGCCTCGGGCTGAGCACTAAGGGGTCTCCGGACTCGTGCTATTCCCGCAGGAGCCACCGTCCACCGGGCAACTGAACTGGTTGGGAAGATTATTTTGATTGGAGGTTATTCCATCAAAATGATAGTTGTACTTCCCGAATAACAAATCGTGTTACAAATTGGATCTTTCCTCTCAGCAGGTGCGAGAGGTGTCTGGACTGCGAACCTCCAGAAGAAAGTTGCACTTATGCTGAATGAAAGTAATTTATTATTTGGTTTGTGAAAGTTAGGTTATACAGGGAAAATTGGTAAATCACATAAGGAGAAAATACGGAATGCTAGATTTTATTGTTTATATTCTATCGTTTTTTATTACGATTCCGCTGCTTGCCAGTTTTCTTGTTTATATTATTCGTATGATTCGTGAGCGGAATAAGTTAAAAGCGTTTCATGCTGCAGTGAATTGGACGACACTTTTATATATTATCGCTGTGACGATTATGCTTGGGATTGTATTTGACCGGAGCTTTGTTGGGATTGTTTTAATCTTCCTGCTTTTATCCCTGTCATTGATTGTATTTATCCAGTGGAGGATGGGGCAAGATGTACAAATTAAGAAAGCGGCCAAATTATTATGGAGAATATCTTTTCTTCTATTCTTTCTCCTTTACGGGTGCTTAATGATTGTCGGGATTATTAAATATTTGACAGCATAAACAGAAAGAGTGAAATTTCTGTTCGGATTAGATACAATACAACTTGGACTTATTCATAAAGGAGTAGAATCAGATGCGAATCGACGCGGTAAACATACGGAATCAAGGTCAGTTGATCGCTGATTATAAAAGCAATAGATCGGTTATGAAATTTTTTGATTATCATCCTTTTGAATCGGTGGATGAAAGGGTGGAGGAGTTAAGTAATAGATCATTCAAACGTGAGGAATTGGCGGCGATTCTAGCGGAGCGCAATACAGCCTGGGGTGCAGGGGAAGCAACATTAAAAAATATAAAAAAGTTTCATAACCCGGAAAGTGTTGTCGTCGTAGGTGGGCAGCAAGCGGGACTCCTCACAGGACCGCTCTATACGATTAATAAGATAATTTCGATCCTTCAATATGCAAAGGAGCAGGAAAAAAGATTAGATATACCCGTTTTACCCGTCTTCTGGATAGCAGGAGAAGACCATGATTTTGAGGAAGTCAATCATGTATTCTTCCCGCATGGAAAGGGGCTGAACAAGTTTCCGCTCAAGCAATCCCATTATAAAAAACTTCCCGTAACGGATATTGCATTGGACCAAAAGGTTGCAGCCAAATGGGTGGACGAACTTTTCTCCAAGCTTCCGGAAACTATACATACGAGAGATATTTATCAGTTGGTAACGGATGCGTTACGCCAATCTGTAAGTTTCACCGATTTTTTTGCCGTTGTCATTCATAAACTCTTCCAAGAAGAAGGGATTATCTTGATGGATGCAGCTGATGAGAGGATTCGTAATATCGAACAGGATTATTTTATCCGCTTGATTGAGAATCAGCCAAAGATCAGCCGAGGTGTATTTGATATTGCAAAAGAACTGGAAAACTGTGGATACACGGCTGCTCTCGAACTAGACCCAACTGATGGTCATTTATTCTATCACTTAGATGGGGAACGTATTTTATTAAGTCGGACAGAGCAAGGGACTTGGAAGGGCAAGCAAGATGAGATTGAGCTAACGACAGAGGATTTATTAAAGCTTGCGGAAACAAATCCAGAGAAGCTAAGTAATAATGTCGTCACCCGTCCAGTTATGCAGGAACTTCTCCTGCCTACGTTAGCATTCATAGGGGGACCAGGAGAAATTAGTTATTGGGCACTCCTGAAGCCTGCGTTTCATGCATTAGATTTGAAGATGCCTCCAGTTATCCAAAGGCTTTCATTTACTTATCTCCCTGAAACAATTAATAAAGCTCTCGCTGCAACAGGTTTAACTGTCGAGGAGGCAATCAACGAAGGAAGTTCCGTCAAAAGAGAGCAATGGCTCTTAGCGAAACAAGAGCCACCGATTGATGAGCTTGCTAAGAACTTGAAAGAAACAATTAAAGAAGCCCATAAGCCACTCCGAGAGACGGCAGAAGCAATCCGGGATGATGTAGGAGCACTTGCAGAGAAAAACCTTCATTACTTGCAAAGGGAAATCGAATTTTTGCAATACCGAATGAAACTAGCTTTAGAGGAGAAGTATGCAAAAGATATCAAACAATTTGATGAGATTCAATTACTGCTTCGCCCGGGAGAAGGATTACAAGAGCGGATGTGGAATGTTTTACCGTTTCTGAATGAATACGGAAGAGAGTTTATTTCAAAAATAGCTCGTTCTACCTGTTCTTTCCAAAACTCGCATTACGTTGTTTATTTATAATCCACTTTGGGAACATTTACCACCACTATCCACCACGTTTAAAAAGAATAGAGAAAAGCTGTTAAACATTGATATGACAGCTTTTCTCTTTTTTTGTTTCTATTACTTTTCTCCAGGCAAGCGAAAATATGAAAAAATATCGAAAAAGAAGTGGAGGATAGTGGAGGGTTGTGGTAATATAATATTACGAAAGTGGGGAGAAGAATATGTTCATGGGGGAATACAAGCATAATGTTGATACGAAGGGCAGAATGATTGTACCCGCCAAGTTTCGTGAAGAACTTGGGGATACGTTTGTTGTGACCCGCGGTCTTGATAAATGTTTGTTCGCTTACCCGATGAACGAATGGAAGATTATTGAAGATAAATTAAAACAACTCCCACTAACAAAGAAAGATGCCAGAGCCTTCACCCGATTCTTCTTTTCAGGTGCCGTTGAATGTGAAGTGGATAAACAGGGAAGAATAAATATTCCTTCCACACTAAGGACATATGCCGCACTGGAAAAGGAATGTGTTGTCATCGGGGTCTCTGATCGAGTAGAGATTTGGGCAGGAGAGAAATGGGAAGAATACGTGGAAGAATCGGAGGAATCTTTCTCCGAGATCGCGGAAAATCTATTGGATTTTGATATTTAAAACAAAAGCGGAAGCGACTGTTTAGCGGCGTGCAGACTGTGCCCCGTACAGAGCCAATTGGCATGTCTTTATACAGCACGGATGTGCAAAAAGTCCGCTAGTCGCTGATGGAAGTAATTGAAGCAGGTGATCACTTGTTTGAACATTATAGTGTATTGAAACAGGAAACAATAAAAGGCTTGAATATAGTGCCAAATGGTACATACGTAGACTGCACAGTTGGCGGCGGAGGCCACTCAGAAGAAATAGCATCGAGATTGAATAAGGATGGACTCCTAATTGCTTTTGATCAGGACATTGATGCGCTAGAAGCAGCCAAAAAAAGATTAGCGCCTTATGAGGACCGGATCCAATTTATCCATGCGAATTTTCGTGAAATCAGTGAGGAACTAGAGAAGCTCGATAGGGATCGAATTGATGGTATCTTATTTGATCTCGGAGTTTCCTCTCCGCAGCTAGACTGTGGGGAAAGAGGATTTAGTTATCACCAGGAAGCCGAACTCGATATGCGTATGAATCAGGAAAGTGATTTGACAGCAAAGGAAATAGTGAATGATTGGCCTTATGAAAAGTTAGTAGGCATCTTTTTCCAATATGGTGAAGAGAAATTCTCGAAGCAAATCGCAAGAAAAATCGAAGACTATCGCAGGACAACTACGATAGAGACAACCTCCGAACTTGTAGAGATCATCAAAGAAGCAATTCCCGCTCCTGCAAGAAGAAAGGGGGGGCACCCTGCAAAACGGATTTTTCAAGCATTACGGATTGCAGTAAATGATGAATTGGCCGCTTTCAATGATGCACTGCATCAAGCAGCAGAACTTGTAAGTATTGATGGAAGAGTTGTCGTAATCACTTTCCATTCTTTAGAAGACCGTTTATGTAAGCAGGCCTTTAAAAAATGGAGTACAGCGAAAGAAACACCACGAAATTTACCAATCATACCGAAAGAGCATGAAGCGCCGTTTCGGTTAATTACGAGAAAACCAATTATAGCAAAGGAGAGTGAACTCGAGGAAAATCGCAGGTCACGCTCTGCTAAATTAAGAATTGTAGAAAAAAGAAAAAAATGGGATAAAGCATTTATATACGAGGAAGGGTGGAGAAAATAATGAGCGCAAATCAAGCGAGGAGCTGGAACGCGAATCCATCTCCTAGTCCAAATCACGAACCAAAAAAGGTATCTGTAAAGGTTAAGAAACAGGGTTGGATTACCAAAGGTGAAAAAGTCATTTATTCAATGATTGCTGCTGGTTTAATTATTGCTGGTATATTCATGGTTTCTTTATCTTCCGAGACAGATGCCTTAAACCGGGAGTTACAACAACTTGAACGCACCGTCCAACAACAACAAATCACAAATGAAGGCCTCGCTTTCGAAGTGAAAGAATTATCCCGTCCGGAACGTATTATCTCCATTGCCGAATCACATGGATTAACTATTCAAAATGCTGAGGTAAAACAAGCGCAAGCAGTAGAACAGGATTAAGAGGTTATCGTATGAGGAAAAACAAGACGACACATATGATGGCGGGTATACTAATCATCTTTTTTGTAGCGATTTTTATCGTGCTAACCGGCAGATTTATTTACATCCAGGCAACTGGAGAAGTAAATAATATTTCATTGGAAGAATGGGCGAAACAAAAACGTACCTCTTCCTACACGCTCCCGGCAGAACGTGGCAAAATCCTAGATAAGAACGGTATGATCCTCGCCTATGACCGGCCGACATACCGTGTATTTGCCATTCTCGATGACGCATACTCGGAAGATCCTAAGAAACCGCGGCACGTTGTGGATATTGACAAGACTGCCGAAGCCCTTGCTCCAATATTGGATGTGGAAGCAAGTGACATCCGTAATTCTTTACAAGCGGGTCTGGATGCGGATCCGCCGCGATTCCAAGTGGAATTCGGTAATGCTGGCCGGCAACTTAGTCAGAAGCAGAAAGAAGAAATCGAAGAACTTAAATTACCAGGAATTTACTTTGATGAAGAGGCGATGCGCTTTTATCCAAATGGCATGTTCGCATCGCACATCATCGGGTTTGCAAGGGAAACAGAATTTGAAGACGAGAATGGAGAAATCAAGTCTGAAATTTCGGGTGTAACTGGTATGGAAAAGCAGATGGATGAACTGCTTCGAGGGCAAGATGGCTATATTTCTTACCAGCGGGACTTGTATAATTCAAAACTGTTGAATCCGAATGAAGTCATTAAAGAACCAGAAGATGGAAATGATGTCTACTTAACCCTAGATCAAAAAATCCAAACATTGTTGGACGAAGCATTGTCTACGGTAGAGACTTCCTATAGCCCGGAACGGATGACGGCTGTAGTGATGCATGCGAAGACCGGGGAAGTCCTAGCGATGAGTAGTCGACCAAGCTATAATCCGAACAATCCCGCAGACGTACAGAATTGGTATAATGACGTTATCTCCACGCCAATTGAGCCGGGCTCTACTGTGAAGATGTTTACTTGGGCCGCTGCGATTGAGGAAGGCGTATATAACGGCGATGAGACATACTTATCTGGAACATATAATGTAAATGAGAAAATCATCCCGATCCGAGATGTAAACGAAGGGAAAGGTTGGGGAACAATAACCTTTGATGAAGGATTTGAACGTTCTTCAAACGTGGCAGCTTCGAAGCTCGTTTGGGAAAAGTTAGGAACAGAGAAGTTTTTAGATTATCTCCATGCATTTGATATGGATAAAACGACAGAAATCGATTTGCCAGGGGAGATTACCGGTGAGATTTTATATAATTGGCCTCGTGAAAAACTTACTACCTCTTTTGGTCAAGGAAGCACGGTTACGCCAATTCAGATGATGAAAGCAGCAACTGCAATTGCAAATGATGGAAAAATGGTGAAACCATATGTCATCAATAAAATTGTTGACTCATCAACTTCTGAGGTAATTGATCAAAATGAACCGGAAGTTGTTTCCGAACCAATATCCCCGGAAACCGCAGAACAAGTACGCGGTTTATTACAGCGGGTTGTTGAAGGGAAAAATGGTACGGGAAGACAATTCCGCCTTGAAGATTACTCGATCGGCGGGAAGACTGGTACAGCTCAAATCCCTAGCGCGGATGGAGGCGGGTATTTAAAAGGCAGAGAAAATATGATCTTTTCATTTTTAGGAATGGCCCCGATTGAAGATCCGGAATTGGTCATGTTCGTCTCTGTGCAGCAGCCAAAGCTTGAAGCTGGTGAACATGGATCTCAACCTGTTTCTTTTATAGTGAAAAGCGTAATGGAAAACAGTTTACATTATTTAAATATCGATCCAGATGGTGAAGATATCGAGGAAATTGAACGAGTTGAAATCCCTGAACTTACAGGAAAAAATCCAGAGAAAATCGCTGCTCAACTTGAAGAAAAAGGATTTAACGTAACTACAGTTGGTAGTGGAAAACAAGTGACGGAAGCTAATGTGACAGCGGGAGAAAAAATCCTACCGACAAAACATATTATTCTTGTCACGGATGAACCAGCAATGCCAGACATAATGGGATGGTCTCAACGCCAAGTTGTCGAGCTGGCAGATATGCTGGATTTACAGCTTGAAAGTTTCGGAAATGGCTATGTTGTAATGCAAAGCGTTGAGCCGGGCACTTCGTTAAAAGAAGGTTCTTATCTTGGTATAGAACTGCTCCCTCCTGGGGAAGAAAGGGAAGAAGTTCAAGAAGACGAAGAGCAACAAGAAGAAACATCAGCAGATGATGAACAAGCGGAAGAAATAGATGTAGAACAAGAGGAAACAAACGAATAAAGACAAGGAAAACAGTGTTCTATTCGTTTTTTGAAGCTCATATAGTGGATACAAGCCTATCTATGAAGAGGAGTGCAGGTATGAAACGCGTATCCACGATTACAGTCAAAAAACGAATTGTCACTGTTTTTCTTTTTTCCTTATTTATTTTACTTATCATCATCTTCAGATTGGCCTATGTCCAATTTGTAATGGGGGACAAATTGTTTGAAGAAGCGAATGAACTTTGGACAAGAGATATCCAATTTGCTCCAGAGCGTGGGAAAATACTGGATATGACCGGTACACCGCTTGCTGAAAATGTCACTGCTCCGAGCGTGACAATCGTACCGAGGCAGGTAACGGATGCCGAAACGACTGCGAAAGAGTTAGCAGCAGTGTTAGAAGCCCCGGTGGATAAAGTATATGAAACGATCACAAAACCAGCATCAAGTGTGACGATCCGGCCAGAAGGAATTAAGATTTCAGATGAAGAGGAGCGGGCTATTCGTACATTAAACCTTCCCGGGGTCTATTTGGCCAAAGATTCGAAGCGCCATTATCCTTATGAAACATCCCTTTCCCATGTGCTTGGATTTACAGGTATCGATAATCAGGGATTAATGGGCCTAGAGCAATACTATGATGAAAAGTTAAAAGGGTCGGTAGGTAGCTTATCTTTCTTTTCGGACGCGCGTGGCAACCGGTTAGATACACTTGCTGACGTATATACCCCGCCGAGGGATGGATTGCATTTAAAAACGACAATTCACTCTCAAGTACAAGCAATATTAGAACGCGAAATGGACTTAGCAGCTTTAAAATATAACCCTGACGGTGCAATGGCTATTGCAGTCAATCCGAAAACTGGTGGCATCCTCGGAATGACGACGAGACCAAATTTTCACCCGGAATATTATCAGGAAGCAGATGCGGAAGTATTTGACCGGAATCTGCCGATTTGGAGCACGTATGAACCAGGATCTACTTTTAAAATAATTACGCTTGCTGCCGCCTTGGAAGAAAAGGTAATTGATCTTCATGACGGTCATTTCCATGATGATGGAGATATTAATGTCTCAGGAACCCATATTCGCTGCTGGAAAAGGGGAGGGCACGGTCACCAAAGTTATCTTGAAGTTGTACAGAATTCCTGTAACCCCGGATTTGTAAACTTGGGGCAACTGCTCGGAACGGAGAGACTGTTTTCTTATATTGATGCGTTTGGTTTTGGTAAGAAAACAGGGATCGATTTGGAAGGGGAAGGAAATGGAATCCTTTTTAATCCCGAGAATGTAGGACCAATCGAACTTGCTACGACAGCTTTCGGGCAAGGTGTATCTGTTACACCTATTCAACAGGTCATGGCTGTAGCAGCTGCTGTAAATGGCGGATTTTTATATGAGCCTTATATAGCTTCTGAGTGGCTTGATCCCGTTACGGAAGAAGTTGTCGAACGGATTGAACCGACAATTAAGCACCAGGTGATTGCCGAGGAAACGTCAGAAGAATTACGTTATGCCCTTGAATCTGTAGTTGCACAGGGGACGGGCCGACCTGCATATGTTGAAGGGTACCGAGTGGGAGGAAAGACAGGAACCGCACAAAAAGTAGGTCCGGATGGTCGCTATATGCAAAATAACTATATTGTTTCTTTTATCGGTTTCGCACCGGCGGATGACCCGGAAATCGTCGTCTATGTAGCTGTCGATAACCCGAAGAATACAGTTCAATTTGGAGGAGTTGTTGCAGCGCCGATTGTCGGAAAAATTATCGGGGATAGTTTACCGGTCATGGGAGTGGAAAAGCGTTCAGATGGATTAGAGAAAGAATATCAATGGCCGGAAGAGCCGCTTGTAGAAGTACCCGATTTAATTGGGCTGAAGCCAGAAGAACTTTCGGAGTACATGCTGAATTTATCCGTGGATGTAAGCGGAAGTGGCGGAAAGATTATTGATCAAGCTCCGCGCCCAGGTGAAAAAGTAGAACAAGGAGCAAAAATCCGGATATTCTTAAGTGAATAATAGATTGATAGATGATTGATTGTCATCCTTTTCCCATCGGTATAGTTCTTTGGAGAAGGGTGAACCGATGAAATTAAGCGAATTGATTCAGACGCTGCCTTTTATAAGTTTGACTGAAGAAGCTGGGGAAATAGAGATAACTGCTATCCATGCAGATTCCCGCCAGGTGACGCCAGGGAGTTTATTCATCTGTATTGAAGGCTTTCAGACAGATGGGCATCTCTATGTTCAAGATGCGATTGAAAAGGGCGCGCGTGTCATTATTGCAGAAAAAGAAGTCGAGAGCAAAGTTCCGGTTATTTATGTGAATGATTCGGTACGGGCTCTTGCAATAATAGCGAGTGCATTTTATGACAGTCCAACAACAGCGCTCCCTTTAATTGGAATTACAGGAACAAATGGGAAAACGACGGTCAGCTATCTTCTCGATGCAATATACAACCATTTTGGAAAGAAAACTGGTGTGATCGGGACAATTCATAATAAAGTTGGGGAGCGCCTTAAGGAAACGAATAATACGACGCCAGACGCGCTCATCCTTCAACAGCTTTTTCACGACATGAGGAATTCAGGGGTTGAACAGGTGATTATGGAAGTATCTTCACACGGTCTTGATTTAGGAAGAGTATATGGCTGTGATTTTGATACGGTAATATTTACCAATTTAAGTCAGGACCATTTGGATTATCATAAGTATGAGTTCAATTATATCTTTGCTAAAAGTCAATTATTCTCACGGCTCGGGAACACCTATGACGGGAGAAGAAAGTATTCCATCATCAATGCAGACGATAAATATGTAGGATTGCTGAAAAAAACGAGTGCATTTCCTACTATAACCTATGGGATCGATAGTGAAGCAGACGTAATGGCTGATGAAATTGAGCTTTCACAAGACTGTACGATATTTCAATTGAAAACACCAGTCGGAACGGTTAAAATTACGAGTAGGCTTACCGGCAAGTTTAATATTTATAATATGCTTGCAGCGGCCTCTGCTGCGCTGATTAACGATATTCCGCTGCATATCATTAAAGATACACTTCAGGTTGTTCCACCAATTCCTGGACGATTCGAGACGGTCGATTTCGGGCAACCGTTCGGAGTAATTGTGGACTATGCCCATACGCCGCATGCGGTGAAAAATATTCTTGAAACATGCAAGGAACTTAAAACGGGGAAGCTTTATTGTGTGCTTGGTTGTGGCGGAGACCGCGACCCGGCGAAACGCCCGCTTATGGCGCAGGAAGCCGTTTGGCATGCAGATTATGCAATTTTCACTTCAGATAATCCCCGAACCGAAGATCCGCGAGCGATTATCGATGATATGGTGCAGGCATTGGATGGATATGAGCAAACTTATGAGATAATCATCGACCGGAAAGCTGCAATCGAGAAAGTCATGTCTATAGCCGAAGCTGACGACCTTGTCGTAATAGCAGGGAAAGGGCATGAAACATATCAGGAAATTGCCGGTGAGAGATATCCATTTGACGACCGGATTGTAGCTAAAAACGCGTTTTTAAATAAGGAGTTTTAACGATGTTATTTACAGTGAAAGAATTAAAATACGTATTTACGAACCATCATGAATCACTTGATGATTCTCTTGCAATCAATCGAATTACAACAGATAGTCGGTTGAAAACAGATCATGCTTTATTTATTCCGATTATCGGGGATCAGCTTAATGGCCATGATTACGTAGAACAAGCGATAGAAAATGGCGCGGTTGCAATTGTATGGGATGAGAAGGAGGAGTTGCCTCCTTCTATCCCGCGTGATTTTCCAGTTTTTTTCACAGAAGATACAACAGCAGGCTTACAACAGCTGGCCGCATACTATCGAGAAGAGATTAATCCGATTGTCATCGGGATTACCGGATCAAATGGGAAGACGACGACGAAGGACCTTGTAGCTGCAATTATGAAGACAACTTACAATACACATGCCACATTAGGAAATTTGAACAATCATATCGGCTTACCATTAACGATTCTTAGTATGCCCCGTGATACGGAAGTGCTTGTACTCGAGCTTGGAATGAGCGGTTTCGGTGAAATTGATGTACTAACAAAGATTGCAAAGCCTGATTATGCAGTTATTACGAATATCGGGGAATCACATATTGAATACCTTGGTTCAAGGGAAGGGATTGCAAAAGCCAAGCTTGAAATAATCAATGGGCTAAAAGAAGGCGGCACATTAATTGTTGATGGTGATGAATCGCTTCTGCAAGACATACATACGGACGATTCAGTGGATATTATCCGCTGTGGTTTTAATGCGGATAATGAATTCCGACTTAGTGACGTAGATATTACAGTGGATGGGACAGCTTTCACGGATGCACATGGCCGCCACTTTCAGGTTCCTCTACTTGGTAAACATCACGCAAAAAATGCTGGGTTTGCTCTTCAAATTGCCGAGTTACTCCATATCTCTGAGGAGAAACGAGAAGCGGGCTTACAAGCTCTGGCACATTCGGCGATGCGTTTTGAATTATTGAAGTCAAAACATCAGGCAACCGTTGTGAACGATTCGTACAACGCCTCACCAACATCGATGAAAGCAGCAATTGAAGTAATTAAACAGATAGAAGGCTTCGATACGAAAATACTTGTCCTCGGTGATGTTCTTGAACTTGGGGAATACGCAGACGCGTTGCACCGCTCGATAGCGGACGTGATTACTTCTCCAATCACCCACTTGTATACATATGGGGAAAAAGCAAAATTGATTACTGAAAATGTCCAGGACAGTGAAATTCAATGTAAACATTTCGGGACAAAGGAAGCATTAATGAGCGAATTAAATCAGCACCTTACAGAGATGAGTCTTGTTTTGTTTAAAGCATCACGCGGCCTTCAGTTTGAAACAATGGTTGAAGACATCGTGATCGAGCAAGAAGATAAGGAGCAGTAATTGAGGGGGAACTTGACATGAATATAACTACTTTAATAATGACGATAGGGATATCATTTTTAATTACTGTTCTTTTTTCGCCGCTTTTCATTCCATTTTTAAGAAGATTAAAGTTTGGACAAAGTATTCGCGAAGAAGGACCAGAATCACATCAAAAAAAGAGCGGTACGCCAACGATGGGCGGTATTATGATCGTACTAAGCATTATAATCACCTCGCTGATCATGGTGTGGAAAGTGAGCGGAACAATCGGATACGAAGTTTGGTTATTGCTACTCGTCATATTTGGTTACGGACTTGTAGGCTTTCTTGACGATTTCATCAAAGTTGTCATGAAGCGGAACCTTGGTCTAACTTCCCTGCAGAAGTTAATCGGCCAAATCGTAATTGCACTTCTATTCTTTTTTGTTTTACAGGCGAATGATTTTTCAACCTATATCCAAATTCCGGGGACGAATATCCAATGGGAACTTGGTTGGTTTTATGCAATCTTAGTAATTTTTATGCTCGTAGGCTCTTCCAATGCGGTCAACTTGACGGATGGATTGGATGGACTGCTTGCAGGTACAGCAGCCATTGCATTTGGGGCATTTGCAATATTAGCAGTATATGGAATGCCGCAGAACGATATCGCGGTCTTTTCACTGGCATCAGCAGGGGCGCTGCTGGGCTTTCTCGTGTTCAATGCCCATCCTGCTAAAGTGTTCATGGGTGACACTGGATCCCTTGCACTGGGCGGAGCAATAGCAGCTGTAGCAATTCTTACAAAAATGGAAATCCTCCTAGTTATAATCGGTGGTGTTTTTGTTATTGAGACATTATCCGTGATCATCCAGGTGATTTCCTTTAAAACAACTGGTAAACGTGTCTTTAAAATGAGCCCATTACATCACCACTATGAACTGATGGGTTGGTCGGAATGGCGTGTCGTTACCACATTCTGGCTAGTAGGATTCGTGTTTGCCGCATTAGGGATTTTTATTGAGGTGGGCTTAAATTGAGAAAACTAGAGGCTTTTCCATATCATCATGTGCTTGTTCTCGGCTTGGCCAGAAGTGGAACAGCAGCTGCAAAAACATTACTTAAAAACGGTAAACAGGTAAGGGTGAATGACCAGCAATTGACGACCAAGTCAACGGTCGTTCAAGACCTTGTGGCGCTCGGTGCTGAAATCGTACTGGGTTCCCATCCATTATCTGTTTTAGAAGGAATTGAAATCATCGTTAAAAATCCGGGTATTTCTTATGATAATCCCGTACTGATCGAAGCGGTGAAGCGGAATATCCCAATTGTGACGGAGATAGAAATTGCCTATCAACTCGTTCCTGGTACATTAATTGGAATTACCGGTTCAAACGGAAAGACAACAACGACGACTCTTACAACTAAAATATTAAAGGAAAGCAAGCAACAGGTTAAAGTAGCTGGTAATATCGGTATCGTAGCTACAGAGGTTGCAGAAAGTTTAACAGATGATGAAACATTAGTATTAGAACTGTCTTCTTTCCAGCTTCAAGGAACGATAGATTTCCGGCCAAATATCGCGGTTATCTTAAATATCTATCAAGCACATCTTGATTATCACAAATCACTCGAAAATTATAAACAAGCGAAATATAATATATTCCGCAACCAGACGGAAGATGACTATTTAATCTATAATGCGGACGATTCGGATATCACGACAGCAATAGCTGATACGCGAGCAAGACGAATCCCATTTTCTACTACAAGGGAAGTTCAAAATGGTGCCTGGTCCGATGGAGAAGCGATTTATTTCCTAAATGAGAAGATTATGGACGTAGAAAAAATTGTTCTTGTTGGTGATCACCATTTAGAGAATATCCTTGCAGCGATTTGTGCAGCAAAATTGGCAGGTGCAACGAATGAAGGGATTGAAAGAGTATTAACAACCTTCGCTGGTGTAGAGCACCGTCTTCAATATGTAACAAATTTGCAGGGTCGATACTTTTACAACGATTCGAAAGCGACGAATATGCTCGCAACCGAAAAAGCTTTAGCTTCCTTTAAACAACCAACTATTCTACTTGCAGGTGGCCTGGATCGTGGTGACGACCTTACAGGGCTCATCCCTCATCTGAAAAATGTGAAAGGCCTCGTAAGCTTTGGAGAGACGAAGGAAAAGTTTAATGAAGTAGCAAAACAAGCAGGTATTCCTCATGTTTTAACAGCGGAAAACGTAGAAGATGCTGTTCAAAAGGGTTACGGAATCTCAGAAGAGAATGATGTGATCCTCTTGTCGCCAGCATGTGCAAGCTGGGATCAGTATCGGACATTTGAAGAAAGAGGAGACATGTTTATCCAAGCCGTGCATAAACTGTTATAGGGGCTTGGACAACATTGAACGGACTGCAATATAGTTGAATTGCCCCTATTCTTGGAAGAAAGGGGTTTTTTCATGCTTAGGAATCTCACGAAGGCTGAGAACCGACCAGACATTTTGCTGCTCACCGTTATTGTCGCACTCTTAATTGTTGGGATCATTATGGTATATAGTGCTTCACATGTATGGTCGCTTTATAAATTTGGAGATGAGTTCTATTATTTAAAAAGGCAACTGCTGTTTGCCGGTGTCGGTTTTATCGCGATGCTCTTTTTTATGCTGATCCCTTATACGACTTGGAAGAAATATTCTAATTTTATTCTGCTTGGCTGTTTCATTTTGCTTATCCTCGTTCTAATCCCGGGAATTGGAATGATTCGGGGAGGGGCGCGCAGCTGGATTGGTGTCGGAGCATTTAGTATTCAGCCGTCTGAATTTATGAAACTTGGTCTGATTGTTTTCCTTGCCGCTCTTTTATCGGAAAAACAGAAATATATCACTTCTTTTACGAAAGGATTTTTGCCTTCCCTGCTTCTCATTTTTACGGCCTTCGGTTTAATTATGTTACAACCGGATTTAGGCACAGGTCTCGTTTTAGTACTTACTTGCGTCATCATGCTTTTTATTGCGGGTGCCAGAATCTCCCATTTTGTAGGGTTAGGCTTAGTTGGCTTGATTGGATTTGCTTTTTTAATCATATCGGCTCCATACCGGATAAATCGAATTGTTGCCTTTCTAAACCCTTGGGAAGACCCTCTCGGTGATGGTTTTCAAATTATCCAATCTTTGTATGCGATTGGGCCAGGCGGGCTGATGGGGCTTGGAATGGGTAATAGCTTACAAAAATACTTTTATTTACCGGAACCGCAGACTGATTTTATCTTTGCAATTCTTGCAGAAGAGCTAGGTTTCATTGGCGGAGTAGGCTTGATTCTATTGTTTTTCCTCATGCTTTGGCGAGGGATTAAAATAGCTTTAGAATCCATTGATCCTTTTGCAAGGTATTTGGCTTTAGGAATCGTTGCGATGTTGATTATACAAGTGATGATAAACATCAGTGTCGTCATCGGTCTTATACCAGTCACAGGAATCACACTTCCATTCCTAAGTTACGGAGGCTCATCCCTAACTCTCACCCTCTGCTCCGTGGGCATCCTCCTAAACATCAGCATCCACTCGAAAATATAGCATTTAATACAATTAGATAAAAACTGCTTCTTTCCAAGATCATCCGCATCCTTCATACGCCTCTCGCTTTCCACGGGCTAACCAGCCACCTGCGGAAAGTGAGAGGTATCGGGACTGCGGACTTTGGTAGTGGAACTGTATTTTTAAAAAACAAGTTTGATCCGGCATGAATTTTCATCACGTATTAACGGTCTGTAATACCCCCACTTTTAAACATGAGGGAAGCCTAACATGTGAAGGTGGGGGAGGTAAGGAAATCCCCACTGAATGAAGTTTCACTTTATGAAATTGATGGTTTACTTGTTTTACCAGTAAAAACTTTCAAATCTATGACAAGTAAACTATCGATTACATACTAATCTATGATATAATTCTAATAACCTGATAACAAAGTTGAATTTCTATACAATTACGTTATCAGCGGTAAAAAGTGAAAATAAAAAGATTTAGTATGCTGACAAAGGAAGAAATGGAGATGAATAAAAACAATAAGAATATTGTTTCCATTGAGGACCGTATTCCAAAATTAAAAGAAGCCCGTAAGAAAAAAGCGAATCGGCGTTTAGTTTTTTATACGACAATCTTTTTCTTCCTAATCTCGATTATTGTTTATCTCCAATCACCATTAAGTGAGGTAAAACAAGTAACAGTTCATAATAACTCGTTTATACCAGATGAAGAGATTGTGGAAATCAGCGGTCTATCTGAGAAGCAAAACATTTGGGCAATTGATTTTGCAGCAATTGAGGAATCCTTGGAGAATAGTCCGATAATAGACAAGGTGACGGTGGACAGGAAACTGCCAAATACGGTTGCGATCACCGTACAGGAAAAAGAAATTATCGGTATCCTTGAAGATGAAGAAGGAATCTATTTTCCGGTGCTTGAAAGTGGGGAACTTCTGGAAACCATAGAGCATCAATCATTTACAGGCGAAGCTCCGTTATTAATCGGATTTACAGATAAAGAATATTTGGCTAAAGCTGCTAATGAATTGAATAAATTACCAAAAGATATTCTAGACTTAATTTCTGAGATGTACTGGCAACCAACAGAAGATAATAAGAACAATGTATTATTTTATATGAGCGATGGTTTTATCGTGCAAAGTTCGATCCGAGACTTTGCAGAAGGTATGACTACTTACCCTTCTGTCGTTTCCCAGCTTGACCCAGAAGTAAAAGGTGTTATACATATGGGTGTCGGGGTCTATTTTGAGGCTTTCGAAGCGGAGGATGATGAAGATGCCGCTAATGAAGAAGAGCCGATGGATGAGTCTGAAACGGAGGAATCTGAAGAATAAAGCGAATGAACCTTTAATAATCAGGTAAAAACGTCAAAAAACGAATGAATCACACGAAAAGTATAGAAGGTGACAAGATTATTTTCTTATTTTAAAGGAAATCATCTTTGTCATGTTGAATTAATAATTAACAAGACTTAGAAAAATACGAAACTTTAAGATAAAATGATCTGTTCATGTTCTTGAACGATTATGCTGAATGAGGGGGTGCCTTTTCTTGAATAATAGCGAAATTCTAGTAAGTTTAGATATTGGAACAACGAAAATCAAAGTTATTATTGGAGAAGTATTGAATGATTCATTAAATATAATTGGGGTTGGCACTGCCAAGTCCCTAGGTATGAAAAAAGGTGCGATTGTCGATATCGATCAGACGGTGCAATCTATTCGGAATGCGGTTGAGCAAGCGGAAAGAATGGTAGGCATGGAAATTAATCGTGTCGTAGTTGGAATTAACGGGAATCATATTTGGCTGCAGCCATGTCATGGTGTAGTTGCTGTCCAAAGCGAAGACAGAGAAATTACGGATGAAGATGTTACAAGAGTGTTAGACGGAGCACAGGTGGTTTCAATTCCTCCAGAAAGGGAAATTATCGATGTGGTTCCTGAACAGTTTATTGTAGATGGCTTGGATGGCATTACGGATCCACGCGGAATGATTGGTGTTCGTCTTGAGATGGAAGGGACACTAATCACCTGTTCGAAGACTGTCTTACATAATACATTGAAATGTGTAGAGCGGGCAGGGCTTGAGGTTTCAGATATCTGTCTCTCACCGCTCGCAGCAGGTGCTGTGGCATTATCTGATGACGAGAAAAATATGGGTGTCGCCCTTATTGATGTAGGTGGCGGTTGCACAACAGTATCCATCTATGAAAATGATTATCTCGTAGCGACAAGTACGATTGCGCTTGGCGGCGACAATATTACGAAAGATTTGTCCATTGGCCTTCGCACTTCAACAGAGGAAGCCGAAGATATTAAGCTTAACTATGGTTATGCTTATTACGATGAAGCGAACGAAGAAGAAACTTTTGAAGTGTCAATAATTGGCAGTGATAAGAGACAAACGTATAATCAGCTGCAGATTTCTGATATGATTGAAGCAAGAATGGAAGAAATATTTGAGTTTGCCGATCGTGAAATCAGACGGATGGGCTTCCATGAGTTACCGGGCGGATTTGTTTTAACCGGCGGAACAATGGCGATGCCAGGGGTTTTAGAGCTTGCTCAAAGCTTATTCTATTCAAATGTCCGCATTGCAATTCCGGATTACATAGGTGTAAGGGAACCGCTCTATACAACAGGTGTTGGTATATTGCAATTTGCATACCGTAATGCGAAAATCCAAGGGAAACAGTTATACCCAGCTGTTACCGAAGTGGAACACGAACCAAACGTAAAACGGAATCCGAAACAAGTAAAACCGAAAGAACCAAAAGAGAAAAAGAAAAAGAAAGAATCTGGAATTGCTAATCTGTTTAAATATTTCTTTGATTGATTCAAAGATTAAGATGAATCAGCTTTTTAAACATCTGTAATTTTGCATATTAGGAGGAACGAAGTATGTTGGAATTTGATACAAATATGGAGGAGTTAGCGAAAATAAAAGTTGTCGGTGCTGGTGGCGGCGGGAACAACGCAGTTAACCGCATGATTGAGCACGGAGTAGAAGGCGTGGAATTTATCGCTGTTAATACAGATGCTCAAGCTTTAAATTTATCCAAGGCAGAAGTTAAAGTTCAGATCGGAGCGAAACTAACTCGTGGTCTTGGAGCAGGTGCGAACCCGGAAGTTGGAAAAAAAGCAGCAGAGGAAAGTAAAGAACAATTAGAAGAAGTACTTTCAGGAGCTGATATGATTTTCGTAACTGCAGGAATGGGTGGGGGGACAGGTACAGGTGCTGCGCCGGTAATCGCGCAAATCGCGAAAGAGCTAGGCGCATTAACCGTTGGTGTTGTAACTCGTCCATTTTCCTTCGAAGGCAGGCGTCGAGCAAATCAGGCCATAGCCGGGATTGAAACATTAAAGAGTAATGTAGATACATTAATTGTAATTCCGAATGATCGTTTACTTGAAATAGTCGATAAAAATACGCCAATGCTGGAAGCGTTCCGTGAAGCAGATAATATTTTACGACAAGGGGTCCAAGGGATCTCTGACTTAATTGCGAAGCCGGGTCTGATTAACGTTGACTTTGCTGACGTTAAAACAATTATGTTTGACAAAGGGTCTGCACTAATGGGAATCGGAATTGCGACAGGAGAAACTAGAGCAACAGAAGCAGCGAAGAAAGCTATTTCTAGCCCGCTTCTTGAAACATCCGTTGATGGTGCTCACGGTATTCTAATGAATATCACCGGTGGAACGAGCTTGAGTCTGTATGAAGTGCAGGAAGCAGCTGATCTCGTAACGAATGCAGCCGATGAAGAAGTGAACGTAATATTCGGTTCAGTTATTAATGAGAATCTGAATGATGAGATCGTCGTTACTGTGATCGCAACAGGTTTTGATGAGAACGCCCAGAAGTCGAATAAACCGAAACGGGATACGCGACCATCGATTGCGGAAAGACAACAAGCAGCTACCCGCGAACCGGAAGAACAGCCGCAAAGGGAAATGAAACCAAATAATCCTCGCCCGAAAGTGGAGGAAGATGAACTGGATATCCCGACATTCTTAAGGAACCGTAATCGCAATCGTTAATGCAAACATTGAATCTGATTAAAAAAGCCGAGGCATAACTTACTAACAAGTTATGCCTCGGCTTTTTTCTGTTACTTATTTTTTCTATTGTCTCGTTCCGACAAACCCCGGAAGGTTTAGTGAAAAGAAGTTGTTTATCGCATACAAGAACTGACAGACTTTTCATAGTGGCTGGTCTATACTTCAATTTACATCAAGTATAAACCCATCACGAATCAAATCGGGAGAAAGGGAGAGTGTATTGGCAATCTATCTTGACGCGGTATGGCTACTTAACTTCCTGCTGGATTACATGCTGCTGTTACTGACAGACAAATTAGCAAAATTACATACGAGTCGTTACCGCTTGGCTTTTGGTGCATTTGTCGCCTCTTTGATAGTACCATTATCCATTTATTATCCGAACTCCTTTTTTACGAGTGTAATCGGCAAAGTCATTTTCTCCATCATTATTATTTTAAGCAGTTTTGGTTTTAAAACAATTTATCGGCTGGTGAAACTGGTCTCTTTATTTTACTTGATGAGTTTCGCTGTCGGCGGGGGATTGATTGCCCTCCACTTCCTTATCCAGCAACCAATCACCGTTTCTGAAACAGGGTTTGTCACGTATAACAAAGGGTTCGGTGATCCATTAAGCTGGTTGTTCATTGTTGTTTGCTTTCCGCTTGTTTGGATTTTTACGAAACAGCGTATGGACAAGCACGTACAAGATAAGATCCGTTATGATGCGACAATCCCAGTGACATTAAAAATCAACGGGGTGAGTCATTCCACGGAAAGTTTTATTGATAGCGGAAATCAGCTTGTCGACCCATTTACAAAAAAACCTGTCATCATATGTGACGAAACATTTTTATCTCCCTGGTTTGATAAGAAAGATTGGGAACAGCTTATGATTGCCCATGAAACATTGGATATGGATAAGATTCCAAAGCAATGGGTCGACCAATTACGGATTATTCCATATCAAGGGGTTGAAGGGGGGAACGGTTTTTTATTCACGATTATACCTGATGATATTACGATTTATTACGATAACAAAGAAATTTATACGACGGATTTTCTCGTCGGAATTCAATTTGGCAATTTAACCGGAGATGGAAGCTATCACTGTTTGTTACAGCCCGAACTGATCAAAACGGCTATTCACTATTCTGCATAATAGAAAGGGTAGATGGACATGTGGAAATTACGTTTGCGAATTTTATGGTATCGTTTATTATTTAAGCTGAAAATAAAATCAAGTGAAATTTATTATATCGGCGGTAAAGAAGCTTTACCTCCGCCCTTGAATAAAGAAGAGGAAGCGGAACTCTTGAAATTATTAACGAAAGGGGATCAATCGGCAAGAGCAGTATTGATTGAACGGAATTTACGCCTTGTCGTATATATTGCTCGTAAATTCGAGAATACTGGTATTAATATTGAGGATTTAATCAGCATCGGAACGATTGGACTCATTAAAGCAGTTAATACATTTAAACCGGAAAAGAAGATTAAATTGGCAACATATGCTTCCCGTTGTATTGAAAATGAAATTTTAATGTATTTGCGGCGTACAAACAAATTGAAATCAGAGATATCTTTTGACGAGCCCTTAAATATTGATTGGGATGGAAATGAATTATTGTTATCCGATGTACTCGGAACAGAGGAAGATATTATAACGAAGAACCTTGAGTCTACAGTTGATAAAAATTTATTACGGGATGCATTGTCCCAGCTTAACAAACGGGAACAGCAAATCATGATGCTGCGCTTTGGTCTTCAAGGCCAAGAAGAAAAAACCCAGAAAGATGTAGCCGATATGTTAGGCATTTCGCAATCATATATTTCTAGATTGGAGAAGAAGATTATTCGTAGACTTCAAAAAGAATTTAATAAAATGATGTAACCACATAGCTTACTTGACTTTGCTATGATTTCCCAATTTCTTACTTTTATCAGCCTGCATAAAAATCCTTTTAGAGGGAGATACTGACCTTGAACAGCATCGACATCTGGGAGGGTTGAACAGAAATGGCTAGACATAAAGTAGAGATTTGTGGTGTGGATACATCGAAACTACCTGTACTAACAAATGAAGAAATGAAAAAGTTGTTCATAAGGCTTCAGGAAAAGGATGATCTCTCGGCGCGGGAAGAGTTAGTAAATGGAAATTTACGACTTGTATTGAGCGTCATTCAGCGCTTTAATAACCGCGGAGAATATGTTGATGATTTATTTCAAGTCGGTTGTATTGGACTAATGAAATCGATTGATAACTTTGACTTAGGTCATAATGTGCGCTTCTCCACTTATGCGGTACCGATGATTATCGGTGAAATCCGTCGTTATCTCAGAGATAATAATCCAATCCGTGTATCCCGTTCACTCCGGGATATCGCTTATAAGTCCCTGCAAGCGAGGGAACTCTTGATGAGTAAAACTTCAAGAGAACCGACACATAAAGAGATTGCCGAAGAAACGGGAATCCCTGAAGAAGACATTGTATTTGCCCTTGATGCAATTCAAGAACCAGTCTCCTTGTTTGAACCGATTTATAATGATGGGGGTGACCCGATTTATGTTGTCGATCAAATTAGTGATGAGAAAGACAAGGCGACTAACTGGGATGATAAAATATCGCTCAAGGAAGGTATCGTACAATTAAATGAACGGGAAAAGATGATTGTTAACAAACGATTTTTCCAAGGAAAGACGCAAATGGAAGTCGCTGAAGAAATCGGAATCTCACAAGCGCAAGTATCAAGATTAGAGAAAGCGGCTATTAAGCAAATGAATAAACGAATGTTTGAATAGTACTTATAGATCATAGGCTTCCCTAAGAATAAAAAGCAGGTTCCCCTGCTTTTTTCTTTTGTCTTAAAATGAGATGCATCCGGCATATAGTATAATAAGAGGGGTGAAATTTTATGATACGGTTATCTGAACTGCAAATGAAGGAAGTTATTTCCGTTGTGGACGGAAGAAGATTAGGTTTTATTATTGATTTGGAAATTGATGTACGGACAGGTAAAATTATTGCACTCATTCTTGCAGACCGCGATACAAAGGGTGGTTTCTTTGGAAAGGCTGAGGAGGTTCAAGTACTATGGAAGCAAATTTTACGAATCGGAACAGACGTTATTCTAGTGAAAGAGTCCGCCGATCAGCGGAAATTAATGCTCCCATAAAAAAAGAAGTACATCTTTAAGTGTTATCTATTAGACAAAATATGATAAAATGAAGCAAAGTAGAGGGGGCGTGCTTGGAGATGGAACCTTTTATTATTAAAGAAAAGCAATTATTACGCTTAATTAACTGGAAAGGGTTATCACCGTCACTCGTTGGCGGGATTACTACAAAAAATGGTGGTGTCAGTCAAGGAGATTTCTTAAGCTTTAATTGTGGTCTCCATGTTCAAGATGTTACAGAAGATGTATTAGAGAATCGGAGCACTCTTGCGGCATTAACCGGTTTTCCCTTGGAAAGCTGGGTTGTCAGCGAGCAAGTTCACGGAAATAAGGTACAACTTGTAACTGCCTCGGATAAAGGTAAAGGAGCGGCATCAACAGCCTCCGCGCTAAAGAATACAGATGGCATTCTGACTAAAGAAAAAGGTCTCTTACTCACTGCTTTTTATGCAGATTGTATCCCCTTGTTCTTCTATGATCCGGAAGCAGAAATAATTGGGATCGCCCATGCGGGTTGGAAAGGTACCGTAAAGGAAATAGCAAAAGAAATGGTTACACAATTTGAGAAAAATGGCTCTATACGGGAGAATATTCTTGTGACGATTGGACCTGGCATCTCACCGGAACATTATGAGGTGGATGAATATGTCGCATCCCAAATTGCTACAGATGTTCGTGAGAAGGTGCTTACTGATAAAGGTGGCGGGCGCTATTCATTGGACCTGAAAGAGTTGAATAGGGAAATCCTTTTACATTGTGGCATATTAAGGCATAATATAGATATAACAAATTATTGTACGTATCGGGAGCATGATCTATTTTTCTCTCATCGACGCGACCAGGGACGAACCGGTCGAATGCTCGGATTTATTGGCATGTTGGAATAATGTTATGAAGGAGATTGTTATGAAAAATGGTTGTAGCAACGAATCTTGAGGAGATTACAAATCATATTGCAGAAGCTTGTGAGCGCAGCAATCGAAAAAAGGAAGATATTTCATTAATTGCCGTAACGAAATATGTTACAATTGAACGAAATAAAGAATTAGTTGCAGCAGGAATTAAAGATTTTGGGGAAAATCGAACGGAAGGATTTTTAGAAAAATATGAAGCAGTTGGGGAAGGCGCGAATTGGCATTTCATTGGTACGCTGCAGTCAAGGAAAGTAAAGGATATCATTGACAAAGTCGATATGATCCATTCACTCGACAGGATATCACTCGCTAAAGAAATAAATAAGCGCGCAACAGAGCCAATCGATTGCTTCATACAAGTTAATGTAAGTGAAGAAGAGACGAAGCACGGTCTCAAAGTAGAAGAAGTAGAAGATTTTATTAAAGAAATTGAAAAATATGACAAGGTTAGAGTTGTCGGCTTGATGACGATGGCCCCGCACGTGGAAGATAAAGAACTAATTCGCCGTGTCTTCCGCGAACTAGCAACTTTACGTGATACAATAAGAGATAAAAAATATACTCATGCGCCGTGCCATTATTTATCCATGGGAATGAGTAATGACTATGAGATTGCAATTGAAGAAGGAGCAACCCACATTCGGATCGGTTCGAAGCTAGTCGGTGAATAAACCTACCCGTTAAGAAGAGGTGAGAAAATGAGTTTTAAAAATAAGATTAAAAACTACTTTACAATGGACGATGAGTATGAATACGAGTATATTGAAGAGGACAACTTGCCGGATAAAGTAACGCCTAAGCAAAAGTCTCAGAATGTCGTGAATCTGCAAAGTGTACAGCAGCCTGCTCAGAGAGTTGTCCTCTGTGAGCCAAGATCCTATAATGAGGCACAAGAAATAGCTGATAATATCGTCAATAAGCGGTCCGTTGTAATCAATTTGCAAAGAGTGGAAAGCCACCAGGCAAAACGGATTGTGGACTTCTTAAGCGGTACTGTTTATGCCTTAAACGGTGACATACAGAAGCTTGGCGCAGAGACATTCCTCTGTACCCCTGAAAGTGTTGACGTAACAGGATCGATTTCTGAGTCCTATTTGTATGAAGACGAATTATAAAAAGAAAGGTAGTTTTTGATGAATCAACTCTTAAGTCTCTTTAGTTTTGCAATCTATATCTATTCTTGGATATTGATTATCTATATTTTAATGTCTTGGTTTCCGGGAGCACGGGAATCTTCATTTGGAGAATTAATTGGAAGAATCGCAGAACCATACTTAGAAATATTCAGACGCTTCATTCCGCCGTTAGGGATGATTGATGTTTCCCCGATTGTAGCGATCATCGTTCTGCGTTTCGCGGGAATGGGATTAGAAACATTCTTCCGGATGTTCTTCTAAAGTAATGAAATTAAAGGAAGTATGAAATGGATATTTATCAGCATTTTCGTAATGAGGAAGCCCCGTTCATTGACCAGGTCCTTTCCTGGAAAGAGCAAGTAGAACGGAGTTATATTCCGAAGCTCACTGATTTCTTAGATCCGCGTGAGCAGCAAATTGTTGAAACAATTATCGGTACGGGGAATGAAGAACTGCAAATCGAAGCGTTCGGGGGTTCCCCGCATACAGAAAGAAAAAGAATGATTATTGCACCATTCTATGAAGAAATAACCGAGGAGAGTTTTCAATTAACACTTCTCGAGGCAACCTATCAGGAAAAATTTGTCACACTGACACACCGAGATGCGATGGGTGCCTTTCTATCTTCTGGTGTGAAGCGTGAAAAGCTTGGGGATATCTTTGTTGCAGATGGAACGATTCAAATTATCGTTGCGGCTGAAATTAGTCCTTATATTGTGATGAATCTTACATCGGTGAAACATGCGAAGATCAAACTGGCGGAAAAAGAACTGGCAAGTGTCCGCATCCCTCGTCCGAATTGGGTCGAGTCTAATAAGACGGTATCTTCACTCCGATTGGATACTGTGCTAAAAGAAATTTACCGTATGTCACGGAAGGATGCCCAACAAGCGATAGACCGGCAATTAGTTAAAGTGAATCATAAAGTAGTTCAAGATACAAAATATCCCCTTGGAGCGGGTGATTTATTGTCTTTTCGAGGTAAGGGACGAAGCAAAGTTGTTCAGATCGAAGGACAGACAAGAAAAGAGAAATGGCGGATTACTACTGCGACATTGGAATAAAAAAATATCTGTTTATGCAGGATTTTTTTATTTTATGTCGAATTATAAAAGAGAGTCATATTAAAATAAATGAATAGGATTTCTTATACTTAGGGAGGTGGCCTTTGTGCCGTTAACACCGTTAGATATTCATAATAAAGAGTTTTCAAGTAAGTTCCGTGGTTATGATGAAGATGAGGTCAATGAATTCCTTGATCAAGTCGTGAAAGACTACGAAATGGTCATAAGGGAAAAGAAGAATTTAGAAGAGAAAGTTGAACTGCTTGAAGAAAAGTTAGGTCATTTCACAAATATTGAAGAGACCTTAAATAGATCAATCCTTGTTGCACAGGAAACTGCTGAGGAAGTGAAAGGCAACGCAACAAAAGAATCTAAGTTAATCATTAAAGAAGCTGAAAAGAATGCAGATCGCATCATTAACGAAGCATTAAGCAAATCAAGACGAATTGCAATGGATGTGGAGGAATTGAAGAAACAAGCGAAAGTATTCCGCACCCGCCTGAAAGCAATTGTCGAAGCACAGCTTGATATGATTGAAACGAACGATTGGGACGAGCTTTTCGAAGCTGAAATTGGTGATGAGGATGAATTATTAAAAAATAACGCATAGTAGGCTTGACGACAAAGGATTTTTTACATATAATTCATACAAGTAAACATTATGTGATAGATACAGTGACGGAGACAGTATAAAAGTATATGTCTGGTAAGCGAGTCAGGGAAAGGTGGAAGCCTGATACAGATAGCTTTTAGAACATCACTCCTGATGTATCCACTATGAAATGATAGTAATAGTGGACGGCTCATCACCGTTAAGAGATTCTTGAGTGAATTTAAATATGTCATTTAAATTTATAAGGGTGGTACCGCGAGTCTTCTCGTCCCTTTTGGGATAGAGAGGACTTTTTTGTTACCACTCAACTTTCATACTAAAAAACAATTGCTTTCATTCAGCGTAAGTGATACTGCTCGTTCTCGTGGCTAGATTTCTAATCGCCGTTCAGTTGCCCGGTGGACGGATGCTTTCCGCGGGCACAGCCGAAGCCTCGACGCACAGGACGTGCTAATGCAGACGTTGCCACAGGACGTGGCGAACTTAGTCTGCCTCGGGCTACCGCCCTGCGGGGTCTCCGGACTCGTGCTATTCCCGCAGGAGTCACCGTCCACCGGGCAACTGAACTGGTAGAGAGGGTTATTATTAACGGAAACTATCCCACTATGATGAGAGTTCTATTCCTTAAATGAAAAATAGTGTTCCAAATTCGGCCTTCCCTGGGAGCAGTCCAGACACCTCGAGACTCCTGCGGGAGGATAGGCATAGGTGAGACCCCGCAGGGCGACAGCCCGAGGAGGCTCACCAGCCGCCCGCGGAAAGCGAGAGGTGTCCCCGGAAAGAGAGTTGCGCACTTACGCTGAATGAAGGAGTAGTTGGTTGTTTCAGACGATGAAAGTTGAGTTATGATGATTTGTTTATAAATTATGCCGAAACGAATTTGAAGGAGGAAATGCATGATGGATTATAAAGAAACCTTAATGATGCCGAAAACAAAGTTCCCAATGCGTGGAAACTTACCAAATAAAGAACCCGTACGCCGTGAACAATGGGAAGAAGATAATATCTATGAAAAAGTGCAGGAACGTACGAAAGGTCGCCCATTATTTATTCTTCATGATGGACCACCATATGCGAATGGAGATTTGCATATCGGGCATGCCTTGAACAAAATTTTAAAAGACTTCATCATTCGTTATAAGTCGATGACCGGTTACCACGCACCATATATTCCTGGTTGGGATACGCACGGATTACCGATTGAAACGGCACTCACAAAGAAAAAGAAGATTAATCGAAAGGAAATCCCTGTACCGGAATTCCGTAAACTCTGTGAAGAGTATGCATTAGAGCAAATTGACAATCAACGGACGCAGTTTAAATCATTAGGTGTCCGCGGTGACTGGGATAATCCTTATATCACACTCACAAAAGACTTTGAAGCTGCACAAATTAAAGTATTCGGTGAAATGGCGAAAAAAGGCTACATTTATAAAGGATTAAAGCCAGTTAATTGGTCTCCTTCGTCTGAGTCAGCACTTGCTGAAGCGGAAATTGAATACTATGACAAACGCTCCCCATCCATTTATGTTACGTTCGAAGTAAAAGATGGAAAAGATGTGTTAACTGAAGGAGAAAAAATTGTTATCTGGACAACAACACCATGGACACTTCCAGCTAACCTTGGAATCAGTGTTCACCCGGACCTCGAATATGTCGTAGCAGAAGTCGAGAACGAAAAATATGTAGTTGCTGAATCATTGCTTGAGACGGTGGCTGAAGAGCTAGGGTGGAGCAATCCACAGGTTGTTAAACAGTTTAAAGGACAAGAAATTGATAAAGTTGTCGCAAGCCACCCATTCTATGACCGTGATTCACTTGTCATGCTTGGGGACCATGTAACGACAGAAGCTGGTACTGGTTGTGTCCATACTGCACCAGGACACGGGGAAGATGATTTCTATGTAGCTCAGAGTTATGGACTTGACGCACTTTCTCCAATTGATGACCGTGGAGTATTTACAGACGAAGCACCAGGTTTTGAAGGAATGTTCTATGATAAAGCGAATAAAGCAATAACAGAGAAGTTAGAGGAAGTCGGTGCATTATTAAAACTTACCTTCATTACGCATTCCTATCCTCATGACTGGCGGACAAAGAAACCGACTATTTTCCGTGCAACACCACAATGGTTTGCATCGATTAAAGATTTCCGTCAAGATATTCTTGAAGAAATTAAAAATGTCGAATGGTTCCCGAAATGGGGAGAAACCCGCCTGTATAACATGGTAAGAGACCGTGAAGACTGGGTCATTTCAAGACAACGAACTTGGGGCGTACCAATTCCAGTTTTTTACGCGGAGGATAATACACCAATCATTACAGAAGAAACGATTAGTCATGTATCTGAACTATTTAGAGAGCATGGTTCTAATATCTGGTTTGAAAAAGAAGCGAAAGATCTATTGCCGGAAGGATTTACTTCTCCGCATAGTCCAAATGGAGAGTTTACGAAAGAAACCGACATTATGGACGTATGGTTTGACTCCGGTTCAACCCATGAAGGAGTATTAATGAATCGTAAAGATCACCGCCGCCCAGCTGATATTTATTTAGAAGGTAGTGACCAGTATCGTGGTTGGTTCAACTCATCCATCTCTACAGCAGTTGCTGTAACAGGTAAAGCACCTTATAAATCAATTGTCAGTCACGGATTTGTCCTTGATGGAGATGGCAGGAAAATGAGTAAATCATTAGGAAACGTCATCGTTCCAGGTAAAGTATTGAAACAATTAGGTGCAGACATTTTGCGTCTTTGGGTTGCATCAGTCGATTACCAGGCTGACGTTAGAATTTCTGATGATATTCTAAAACAAACCTCAGAAGCATACCGGAAGATTAGAAATACATTCCGCTTCATGTTGGCAAACTTAGCTGATTTTGACCCTGCAACGGATCAGGTACCTGAGTCAGAGATGGAAGAAATTGATCTATTCATGCTTAATCGTTTGCAGGAAGTATTGGCTGATGCACGTAATTCTTACGAGGTTTATGAATACTCGCCAATCTTCCACGAAGTTCATAACTTCTGTTCCGTAGATTTAAGTTCCTTCTACTTGGACTTTGCGAAAGATATTCTCTATATCGAGAAACCGGACGATAGACGCAGACGTAGTATCCAAACAGCATTTTATGAAATCTTGACAACACTTGTTAAGCTGCTTACACCTATTATTCCGCATACAGCTGAAGAAGTATGGGAATACATTCCGGGGGTCGAAGAGAAGTATGTCCAATTGACAGATATCCCGGAACCAAGAGAAATAAAAGGATTAGACAAAGCGAAATGGGATCAATTCATGAACGTACGCGATGATGTATTGAAAGCATTAGAAGAAGCCAGAAATGACAAATTGATCGGTAAACCATTAGAAGCTAAAGTAACATTGGTTCCCCGCGATGAAGAAACGAAGAAAGTATTGGAATCAATGGAATATCTCCATCAATACTTAATTGTTTCAGAGGCAGTAATTAAAGGTGAAGAACCAAAAGCGAAAGAATACCGCTATGTAAACGTACTTGTCGAGGTACATCCTGGTGAAAAATGTGAACGTTGCTGGGTATCATCCGAAACAGTCGGAGAGGACCAAGATCATCCAACCCTTTGTACCCGCTGTGCATCTGTTGTTAAGGAATATTACGAAGCTTAATAACAAGGCTGCTCTTTCTACTTGAAGGAGCAGTCTTTTCATTTGATAACTCATGTTTATCACGCATTAACGGTCTGTAATACCCCACTTCTAAACAGGAGGAAAGCCCAACATGTGAAGGTGGGGGCTATACAGTCCGTAAATACCTGATTCTGTTCAACTAACATTCAATAGGGGGAAGGATCCCCCACTGAATGAAGTTTCACTTTACGAATAAACCAAGAACACTCGTGATTTCAGGCATGAGAGGTTCAGTCTTGTGTTTCATATCTGTACAGTATAAGATAAATAAAGGAAAAAAATTAATCGAAGCATTTTTCGGAGGTTGCTGCATGCTGACATATTATCTCATCGCCTTAGCAATTATTGCACTGGATCAAATTACGAAATGGCTGGTTATTATTAATATGGAACTTGGAGAAAGCATTCCTATCATTGATGGATTCTTTCATTTAACTTCACACCGTAATAGTGGAGCAGCCTGGGGGATTTTACAAGGACAAATGATTTTCTTTTATATCATTACTCTCGTATTTATTGCCGCAGCCGTTTACTATATGCATAAATATGCCCGTGGTAATAAACTGCTCGGAATCTCCTTAGGAATAATTATTGGAGGAGCAATTGGTAACTTTATCGATCGATTGTTCAGGCATGAAGTAGTGGATTTTGCTGATTTTACTATTTTTAATTATAATTTTCCCATCTTTAATGTTGCGGACTCGGCACTGACAATCGGTGTAATCCTAATTATTATTGTAACAATTATTGAGGAACGAAATGAAAAAAGGAAGGAAAAGGAAAAAGCATGAGTTTTCAAACCCATACTGTAACACCGGAACAAAATCAAGTAAGGATAGATAAGCTGTTATCTGGAGTAAATCCCGACCGCTCCCGGTCCCAAATTCAGACATGGATTGCGGAGGGCTACGTGGAGGTGAATGAAAGACAAGTTAAAGCAAATTATAAATGCGAAGAAGGGGACGTCATTGAGTGGCAAATTCCGGAAGTGAAAGCTCTTGAAATTACAGCGGAAAATATTCCACTTGATATTATGTATGAGGACAGTGACTTGCTTGTCGTGAATAAACCGAGAGGAATGGTCGTACACCCGTCAGCTGGACATGGCTCGGGAACTTTAGTGAATGCACTCCTTTATCACTGTAACGATCTTTCAGGTATTAATGGTGTAGAACGACCAGGGATTGTCCACCGGATAGATAAGGATACGAGCGGATTGTTAGTTGTTGCGAAACACGATCAAGCACATATCGGCTTATCAGAGCAATTTGCAAACCGGGAAGTGGAAAGGAAGTATATTGCGCTTGTTCATGGAGAAATCCCTCATGAAACAGGGATAATTGACGCTCCCATCGGAAGAGATCCGAAGAATAGACAACGGATGGCTGTCGTTGATAATGGCAAGTCAGCTGTTACCAATTTTCATGTACTGAAACATTTCCCTGATTATTCATTTATTGAATGTAAGCTGGAGACTGGAAGAACGCACCAAATCCGTGTGCATATGAGATATATCGGTTATCCGCTTGTTGGAGATCCATTATATGGTCCTAGAAAGACGATTGATTTGGGTGGTCAAGCGCTCCATGCCAAAAAGGTTAGTTTCACCCATCCGATCACAGGAAAATGGTTGGAATTCGAATCAGCCATTCCGACCTATTTCAATGATGCGTTAAAAATAATTGAGAAAATGTATTGACATATGAATCAAAGT
Source organism: Oceanobacillus sp. MO10714A (assembly GCF_037072045.1). Lineage (NCBI taxonomy): Bacteria > Bacillati > Bacillota > Bacilli > Caryophanales > Bacillaceae > Oceanobacillus > Oceanobacillus sp. MO10714A. The sequence goes on from NZ_JAXHDC010000002.1 coordinate 90,251, forward strand.
TTGAAATAATGTATAAAAATAAGAAGACCTTTAATCATAGTCCCGTGAGGCTAAAAAGGATCGGTAAAAATGCTGTCATTTTATGAATCCCTTTTTCCTCGTGTGAAAAAGGGATTATTTATATGGAGAACATAGGAGGAAACCAAGCGAATGAAGAAGAAAGCAACCGTTCTTGATGCCCCAGCAATGAACCGGGCGCTAACGCGGATGGCTCATGAAATACTTGAAAAAAATAAAGGAGCAGATGACCTGATCCTTGTCGGAATCAAAACGCGTGGGGTACCACTTGCAAAACGTCTCCAGCAAAAAATTAAACAAATTGAAAATATTACCGTTCCAACGGGTGAACTGGACATTACACTATACCGTGACGACCTGGAAAAGGTGACGAGTAATGATGAACCCGAACTGAAATCTTCTAGTATCAATGTAGATGTTAGTGGGAAACTTGTTGTCCTAGTAGATGATGTGCTGTATACCGGACGAACGGTTCGTGCAGCAATGGATGCAGTGATTGACCTTGGGAGACCATCCCAGATTCAGCTCGGTGTGTTGATAGACCGGGGACATCGCGAATTACCGATTCGTGCAGATTATGTAGGAAAGAACATACCTACATCAGAGAAGGAAATTATTGTCGTTCAGTTAGATGAAGTAGATGAAGATGACCATGTTTCCATTTATGAAAAATGAATAACGAAACAACTTTTAACTAAATCCAGAGAGATTTAAAAGGTTGCGATTTTACATGTCTGATACACGGGACATGTCTATCTTCTTGCAGCCTTATTGCAAGAAGATTTTTTTATGCCAACTTAAGCTATTCGAAAAGATGGAGGGAGAAAGATGAGACATTTTATTTCAGTAGACCAACTGACAACCGAGGAGATTTATTCCATTTTACAGGATGCAGAGAAACTTCGAAACAACGATTACAAACTGGAACGGCAACTATTTGCGGCTAATCTGTTCTTTGAACCGAGCACAAGAACGAAAATGAGTTTCGTTGTAGCGGAGAGAAAATTAGGGATAGAAAATCTGGATTTCCACTCGCAAAACTCATCAGTATTGAAAGGGGAATCCCTCTATGATACGGCAAAGACCTTTGAAGCAATCGGAGCCGACTTCTTAGTTGTCCGCCATGAAGAAGACGATTGGTATAAAGAATTGGAAGCAAAAATGTCGATTCCGTTAATTAATGGTGGAGCAGGGACGAAAGAGCATCCGACTCAAACGATGCTTGATTTACTAACGATTTATCAAGAATTTAAAACATTTGAAGGCTTGAAAATCGCGATCGCAGGAGATGTCAAGCATAGCAGAGTAGCAAGGTCAAATGCTGTTTGTTTACAGAAACTTGGGGCGGAGGTATATTTAAGTGCGGCACAGGGGATGGAAAGAGATGTATTAGAATTTCCTTATCTTCCAATTGATGAAGCGGTTGAAGTGTGTGATGTTGTCATGCTTTTACGGATTCAGCATGAGCGCCACGAACATTCGGTGAATACGTATGACTATTTAGAGCAATACGGATTAACAAAAGAGAGGGAAAGCAGAATGAAAGATAACGCAATCATTATGCATCCGGCTCCGATTAACCGCGGCGTGGAGATTGATACGGAACTCGTGGAATGTGAACGGTCACGAATCTTTAAACAGATGAACAACGGAGTTTACGTAAGAATGGCAATCATCATCAATGTATTGAATGAATGGGGGATTTTAAGTGAAAAAGCTACTGAAAAATATCAAACTGCTATCTGAGACAGGTGAAATGATCCAAAAAGAAATATTAATAGAGGATAATAAGATATCGGAAATTGCCGATAAAGTAAATGTCAGTGCGGAAGAAGTAATCGATGGACAAGGAAAACTCGCCTTACCAGGTTTCATTGATGTCCACATTCATTTAAGAGAACCTGGCGGAGAACATAAGGAGACGATTCAAACGGGGACAATGGCAGCTGCTAGAGGAGGCTTTACGACAGTTGCTGCCATGCCGAATACAAATCCCGTCCCAGACAATCGTGAAAAAATAGATAATTTACTAGCAAAGATTGAAGAGGATGCAATTATACGTGTCCTTCCATATGCTTCTATTACAAAAGGACTCGAAGGAAAAGAACTTACAGATTTAGAAAGTCTCGGGAAAGCTTTTGCCTACACGGATGATGGGGTCGGTGTCCAGACTGCTGACCTCATGCTGCAAGCAATGAAGCGGGCCGCAAAGCTTGGTAAAGCGATTGTCGCTCACTGTGAGGATAATTCGATTGTCTATAATGGAGTTGTTCATGACGGGGAAGTGAGTGAACGCCTTAATTTGCCAGGTCTACCCGGAATCAGTGAATCTGTGCAGATTGCAAGGGACGTCCTGTTAGCTGAAGCAGCAGGCTGTCATTATCATGTATGCCATGTCAGTACGAAAGAATCTGTTCGAGTTATTCGGGATGCGAAGCGGGCGGGGATTAACGTAACAGCTGAAGTGACACCACATCATTTAATACTAAATGAACAAGATATTTTATCAAACGACGCTAACTTTAAGATGAATCCACCATTACGGGCAAAAGAAGACCAGGAAGCATTACTTGAAGGGTTACTTGATGGTACGATTGATCTAATTGCGACTGACCATGCACCTCATGCTGAAGATGAGAAAGCCCTTGGTTTCTTACAAGCACCATTTGGGATTACTGGACTCGAAACAGCATTCCCACTACTTTACACCCATTTAGTAAAGACAGGAAAATTAAGCTTGAAGCTGCTTGTCGACTATCTGACGGTTAAGCCGGCGGAAGTTTTTGGACTGCCATATGGTCGGCTTGAGGTTGCTGAGTTTGCAGATATCACTCTAATCGATTTAACCGAAGAATGGACGATTGATAAACATACGTTTTATTCCAAGGGGAAAAATACACCATTTAACGGTTGGACCGTATTTGGAAAACCGGTACTCACAATCGCAGGTGGGAAAGTTGTATACGAAGACGAATCCGTCTTCCTTCAGCTATGAACAATACAGAAAATGAGGGCTGGAAAAATATGCGTAAAGTCAAAATGAAACTTTTAGAAATACGAGAAATTGCCAAAGATACGATTGAAATGAAGCTTACGGATAATTATATAACGGAAGTGGCAAAACCAGGTCAATTTATCTCGATCGCCTTACCAAACCATACGTTGCCCCGACCGATTTCCATTGCAAATATTGATCGGAACAAGCAGGAATTAACTCTATTATTTAAAATTATGGGAAAAGGAACAGATGAACTTGCTGGATTTATCCCTGGAGCAGAAATTGACTGTTTCGGTCCGAATGGTAATAGTTTTCCTCTAAGGTCAGGAGAAATGACTAAAGTGTTATTAATTGGCGGGGGAATTGGTGTGCCGCCATTATACTATCTTGGTAAACAATTAAAGAAGCAAGGAGGAATTAAGATTGTTTCCATTCTTGGCTTTCAATCCAGTGAATATGTTTTCTATGAAAAGGAATTCGCAAGTTTAGGAGAGACGTTTATTGTAACGGATGACGGCTCTTATGGAATGAAAGGATTTGTGACAGATGCAGTGACTGGCGTTCCTAGTTTCAATGCTTATTATGCATGTGGGCCGACGGGCATGCTACGAGCGTTAACTACACAATTGCATAATAAAACGGGCTATATTTCTTTGGAGGAACGAATGGGTTGCACAATCGGTGCGTGTGCAGCTTGTGTTATACCAACAACAGAAGGTGGCTACAAGAAAATCTGCCATGATGGGCCAGTCTTTGCAGCTGAGGAGGTCATTTTATGATTGATTTACAAGTCGAATTGCCCGGCTTAAAATTAAAAAATCCTCTTATGCCTGCTTCGGGCTGCTTCGGGTTTGGCAGAGAGTATAGTAAATTTTATGACCTAAGCCTACTCGGTGCTGTCATGATGAAAGCTGCTACAGGGGAGGAGCGCCCAGGAAATTCAACACCAAGGGTTGCAGAAACGAGTAGTGGGATGCTTAATGCAATTGGTTTACAGAATCCTGGAGTAGCTAAGATTATTAAAGAAGAAGTACCATTTCTAGCAAATTATGATACAGCTGTCATAGCAAATGTTGCCGGTAGCACGGTTGAAGAATATGAAGAAGTTGCAACTAAATTTAATCAAACCTCAGATGTACATGCACTGGAACTAAACATTTCCTGCCCGAATGTGAAAGAAGGCGGGATTCAATTTGGAACAGACCCCGAAATGGCAAAGCATGTTACAGAAAAGGTAAAGCAAGCAAGTAATAAACCTGTTTATGTGAAGCTTTCCCCGAATGTGTCTAATATTGTTGCGATGGCAAAAGCGGTGGAAGAAGCTGGTGCAGATGGACTGACGATGATTAATACCTTAACAGGCATGCAGCTGCATCTCCCGTCAAGGCGTCCACTTATTGCAAATAAAACAGGCGGCCTTTCTGGTCCGGCAATAAAGCCGATTGCAATCCGGATGATTTATGAGGTAAGACAAGCAACAAACATTCCGATTATCGGTATGGGGGGAATTCAAACGGTAGAAGATGTACTTGAATTCCTGCTCGCTGGAGCAAATGCAGTTGCAGTCGGAACAGCAAATTTTCAAAATCCACTTATCCTTCCAGAACTTATTTCAGAGTTGCCGGAAGTACTGCGGAAATATGGTTTCAGCTCGGTTAAAGAAGCGGTTGGAAAGGCGGTTATTGAATGACGAACTCAATTTATCTAGCATTAGATTTTCCAGATTGGGAGGAAACGGAACAATTCCTTACCCGTTATAATTTGCAAGGTGTGCCGGTAAAAGTCGGGATGGAGCTTTTTTACAGGGAAGGAATCGCGATGATTGAAAAATTGAAGGCGAATAATCATTCGATTTTCCTTGATTTAAAACTCCATGATATCCCGACAACGGTTCAACGGGCAATGAAGAATTTAGCGAAGTTGGATGTGGATATCGTCAATGTACATGCCCTTGGTGGTTCAGAAATGATCAAACGCGCGAAAGAGGGATTGCTTGCAGGTGGCGCTAGTCAAACGAAACTGCTTGCAGTCACAATACTTACGTCGATGAATGAGCGAGCCATGCAGGAGGAACTAGGGCTTCAACTTGCATTGGATGAGCAGGTCGAGAAGCTAGCGAGCCTTTCTAAAGCAAGTGGGGCTGACGGTGTTGTTTGTTCCGTTCACGAGGCAGAAGGAATTAAGCGATTATGTGGGGATGACTTTTTAACGGTAACGCCAGGAATCCGTTTAAAGACATCTGAACGAGATGATCAAGAAAGGGTCGCAACTCCTTCTGAGGCAAGACGATTAGGAGCCGACTACCTTGTGATGGGAAGAAGCATCACTAGAGCCGCTAATCCGAAAGCAGCTTATCATAAAGCGATAAAGGAGACTGTTATACATGGTAATTGAAAAAGAACTTGTCCAAGACTTACTGGATATTCGCGCAGTACAAATTAATGTGAAGGATTATTTCACTTGGACTTCTGGTGTGAAATCACCGATTTATTGTGACAATCGACTAATTATGTCATACCCGGAAATTCGCAAAAAAGTTACAGATGGATTTATCGCCCGACTAGAAGCAAATAATTGGAGGCCAGACGTAATCGCTGGTTGTGCTACAGCAGGGATTCCGCACGCAGCATGGTTAAGCACTGCGCTTGACTTGCCGCTTGTTTATGTACGTTCCAAACCGAAAGCCCACGGGAAAGGAAATCAAATTGAAGGAATCATCGAGCCCGGTCAGCGTGTCGTTGTCATAGAAGACCTTATTTCGACAGGTGGATCCGCGATTCAAGCTGCACAAGCTCTCACTGCTGCTGGAGCAGATGTTACCGGTGTGTTGGCTATTTTTTCTTACGGATTAGAAAAAGCCTCGTCTAACTTCAAAGCAGCTAATTTCATTCACGAAACCGTAACGAATTTTGATGAACTACTAGAAGCATTAACGGTTAGTGGAAATTTAAGTAAAGAAGAAATGCATGAATTATTAAACTGGCGAGATACATTAAACTAACACCGAGTGAAGGGAAATCCTTTCATTCGGTTTTTTTATTACTCCGCAGTCTGGAACAGTAATTATTCATATTGTAACCAGTAAAAACGATGATCCATCAAGCTAATAATATTAATTTTATCAACTTGATACGTTTTTCCAATAACTCATTCTTAACGACTTATTCCTATATTCAGCGTAAAAGCTTGGACTCGCTCCTTTATTTCAATGCTCTAACCGCCGTTCAGTTACCCGGCGGATAGATGTTGTTTTCCCATTAAATTAAGATGACCGCACTGATGGGAAGATAACTCCGGGTTATTTTCCGATTAAAGTAAGATGAACGCACTGATGGGAGAATAACCCCATGTTATTTTCCGATTAAAGTAACATGTACGTGCTAATGGGAGAATAATCTGAAATAGTGAGCCAAATATGGCCGTTCCTCGGAGCAGTCCAGACACCTCGAGACTCTGCAGAAGGCCGTCTAAGAACGGTCACGTCCTGTGACCAACGCCGGCATTAGAACTTCCTGTTCGTCAAAAGGCATAGGTGAGACTCCGCAGTACGCAAAGCTTACGAGGAGTAACCCGGCTGCCCGCGGAAAGCGAGAGGTGTCAGGACTGCGGACCTCCAGATGAAAACTTCACTTACGCTGAATGAAGGCGATTGTCAGATCATTTTAACAAACTTTTATTTAACTAGTGATGTCTAAGTAGTTACTTCAAGACCGTGGGCTGATAGGAGTAATTTTCTTTTGCTATTTTACGAGAATTAAATTGTAAATTCATTAAATTGTCAGTTTCCACCTGTTCCGATTTACTGAATCTTATCCGTGATTCCTTTATAATAGATGTATCCAAATCAAATAAGGGTGTTAACATGAAAATAACGGACTATGAACTATTGATCAAACTAAATGAAATTGGTACGATTCGTGGCACTGCAAAAGTTGTGCTTATTTCACAACCGGCCGTTACCCAGCGCTTAAAATATATTGAAGAATATTTCGGAGTACAAATATTTTTAAGAACATCCAAACGTTTAAAACTTACTCCAGCAGGTGAAATTATTTTAGAGCACGCAAAAGAGGTAATCGACAGAGAAGAATATATATTAAATAAACTTGCAAAGTCTAGTAAAGAAGTACATGGAACACTGTCAATCGCCTGTTCATCACTAATTAGTCAACGCTTTCTACCAAAGATTTTAGGAGCATACACAAATCAGTTTCCAAAAGTTGCTATCGATCTTGTAACAGGTATTAGTGAAGATATTCGACTTGATCATAAAAATTACGATGTCTGCATTATCCGAGGCGATAAATTAAAGGAAAGCACTTGTATACGTCTATTTGCCGACCCTCTTTATATTTTTGACACTGAACCATTTCCAGAAGATGGTGTGAAGGAAAGGCCATTGATTTCATTTAAAAGTGATGATAGTATGCATGAATTAGTTGATAACTGGCTCTACTATCAGCAAGCATCGATTAAACCGCTGAAGACGATGACGGTAGATCAGATTGAAACGTGTAAGCAATTCATGAAGCAGGGAATAGGTATGGCGGTTCTGCCCAAGAGTGTTTCGGATTCTATGATGGAAGAATATCCGCATCTTCCTCTCATGTTGGATGGAAAAAGCGTTACTCGTGATACATGGGTTTGTTATCAGGAAGATTCAAGACAACTGCCACAAGTGAATCATTTTATTGAAGCATTGACTGCTACTATATTTCTATAATGTTTTATCTTTCTATAAATGTGGAAGATATATACTATATTTGAAAAGGAGTGGTAGTTAATGAGTGATGTACTCTTCACTTCAAGTGCAACAGCTAAAAATGGACGGGAAGGCCATGTGAAGTCTTCGGATGGCATATTAGACCTTGAACTTGTTAATCCCTTGCAGGATAAGAATGGGAAAGGATCGAATCCAGAGCAATTATTTGCGGCTGGATATTCCGCTTGTTTTGACGGGGCATTGAACCTCATTGCCTCTAAAAAAGATAAACGGATTGATTCGGAAACGACTGCTGAGGTTAGTTTTATGAAGGACGAAAGTGATGGTGGCAATAAAATAGGCGTGACGTTGAAAGTTAAAATCAGCGGTGTCAGCCCCGAAGATGCCGAGGAACTAGTTCAAGCGGCACATCAAGCTTGTCCTTATTCCAAAGCAACAAGAGGGAACGTTGACGTCAAACTAGTTCCACAAGCAGTAGAATAACTAATACACATAGAAAAGGATTATTCCCATTCCGAGGAATAATCCTTTTCTGTGTCTGATTACCTAGATTTACATATAGACTAGAACGTTCTACTGGAAGTCCGCAAGTTAGAGTCTCAATGTATTGGATCCTAGGATACACTCTAATTTGATTTCCATTCATAGCGAATCAATTGGAGTAGTATAAATGTATCAGTGTCGAAAAATTACTTTTTCTGTCGATGTTGTTCTACGAATTTGGCGGAGGGGGTGACGAATAGGGTTTTTTGGTTGTCGTAGGTGACATAGCCTGGTTTCGCCCCGTTTGGCTTTTTCACATGACGAATCAACGTGTAATCAACTGGAACCGAAGAGGAATTTTGTGACTTACTGAAATAAGCTGCAAGTTTCGCCGCCTCGAGTAACGTTTCCTCACTGGGGTCTGTATGCCGAACAACAACATGCGAGCCCGGTATATCCTTCGTATGCAGCCAAATCTCATCGCGACGTGCGAGCCTCATCGTTAAATACTCATTTTGTTTATTATTCTTACCGACAAGAATTTCCGTTCCATCAGAAGCGATAAATGTTTCCGGTACCGGTTTTTGAACCTTGTTCTTCCGGCTTTTTGTCCGTTGTTTTCTTAAATACCCTTCATCCCTAAGTTCTTCTCTAATTTCCTCAATATCCTCTTCCCCAGCCACATCAATCTGTTGTAGCAGCCGATCAAAGTAATCAATTTCTTCTTCCGTTTTTTTAATTTCTGTCTGAACAATTTTCCTTGAATTCTTTAGCTTTTGGTAATTCTTAAAGAAGCGCTGGGCATTTTCACTAGGTGAAAGTTGCGGATTAAGTTCGATTTCCACTTCATTCTGTTCTGGATCATAATAATCGATTACATTTACAGCCGTGTCTCCTGGCTTTACAAGATGTAGATGAGCGGTCAGCAGTTCACCGTATTTTTGGTAATCATCCGCTTTTTCAGCTTTTTTCAATGTTTGGTAATGTTTTTTTAACTTCCGTTCGTTTTTATTTATTTCATTACGGATGAAGCGGGAAAGATCTTTCGCTTGTTGCTTCACTCTATCTCTTTCGGCTTTTCCGGAATAGAAATTGTCTAGCATCTCACTTACCGTATCGAAATTTTGTTTTGTTAGTTTGTCTGTTGTAATTTCTATAACATGGTAATCTTCACGATCATTTACATAGATTGCCGGTTGAAAGTTATTTGCAATAACGTCGTGGTTTATTTCTTCAAACTTTTCCTTATAAACGGACATATCACCAAGTTTAGCCCTTCTTACAATTTCTTTCGTGATAAAAGGCGAGTAGCCTGTAAGATGCTGGACAAGTTGTCTGTCTATTTTACCAGCATTGAAATCTATCCGTTTAATCAGATCCTCACCATCAATTTCTAATGGATTCAACTTATCTTGCTCAGGCGGCTTAACATAGTCATGTCCTGGGAGAATGGTCCTATGGCGGTTCTGTGCCATGGAAATATGTTTCATACTGTCAATAATTTTCCCCGTCTCTTCATTCACGAGAATGATATTACTATGTCTTCCCATCAGCTCAACAATTAACTGTTTCTCACTTTGGTCACCGATTTCATTTCTTGTAGTAAAAGAAAAAGTTATGACGCGTTCCAAACGATCTTGCTCAATCGAATTTATCGTTGCGCCACCAAGGTGCTTTCTAAGCACCATACAAAACATCGGCGGCTCTTTCGGATTGATGTAGCTGTCCTTTGTTATATGGATCCGCGCATACGTTGGATGTATGGAAAAGAGTAGGCTTTGGTTAACTCCTTGACTACGAATCGTAAAAATAAGTTCTTGGGCTGTCGGTTGGTAGATCTTTGAAATTTTCCCCGGTAGTAGTAGATCTTGTAATTCATTTGTTACTGCTCGTGTAACAATACCGTCAAATGGCATATCAATCACCTCATTGTAAATTATAGCATTAATTGAACGAGTACGGCATATAGATGGGGTAGAAGTGGATTAGTAAAGGGTTGGAGGAATGCTGATGAAATGGTATCAATTAGATATAGATGAAGTCGAAAAAAAATTACAGGTTACTATCCCACAAGGACTAACTGAAGAACAAGTACAAGCAAGAAGAAAGAAATTTGGAGCGAACGAACTTGATGCCCAGAAGAAGCAATCCCGCTGGCTGCTGTTTCTGAAGCAATTTCAGGATTTCATGGTCCTTGTGCTTTTAGGGGCCACATTAATTGCCGGCTTGCTCGGTGAATATGTCGATGCGATAGCGATTATGATTATCGTACTTGTAAATGGGTGCATCGGCTATTTTCAGGAACAGAAAGCGGAGGATTCCCTTGAGAAAATTAAACAATTATCAGCACCTATAAGTAATGTGAAAAGAAATGGAAAATGGAAAAAAATAAATTCACGTGAACTCGTGGCAGGGGATGTAGTGAAAATACAAAGCGGTGACCGAATCCCGGCAGATATCCGAGTTGTAGAAGCGAACAGCCTAGAAATTGAGGAATCGGCGTTGACTGGTGAATCCTTACCCGTCGCCAAAATTGGACAAGCTATGACGGAGACCGATCTCGACCCACAGGACCAGCTGAATATGGCGTTCATGGGCACTTTAGTAACAAAGGGACAAGGAATCGGTATTGTCACAAGGACAGGGATGCAGACGGAAATGGGTAAAATTGCATCCTTAATCATGACAACGAGGAAGATTATGACACCGCTCGAACGGAAATTAGCGGAATTAGGTAAAGTTTTAATTATTGTTGCATTTCTCCTCACTGCATTAGTTGTTATTCTTGGAATTTTACAAGGTAGGCCGCTTTATCATATGGTTCTAGCTGGCGTTTCCTTAGCAGTAGCAGCGATTCCAGAAGGCTTACCAGCAATTGTAACTGTCGCTCTATCCCTCGGTGTACAAAGAATGATTAAACGGAAAGCGATTGTTCGCAAGCTTTCTTCCGTTGAAACATTAGGTTCTGCTTCGGTAATCTGTTCAGATAAGACAGGCACGATGACGGAGAATCAGATGACCGTTAAGAAGCTCTATCTGAACGGAGAGTTCCTCCATTTAACAGGAGAAGGTTACCAGATTAATGGAGAAATTTTGAATGGAGATCAAACTGTCGATGGGGACCATCCGAACTTGGATGCGATGCTTCGTTATGGCATTCTTTGTAATCAGGCAAATTTAAAGTTACAAGATGGGCAATATACAGTCGATGGCGATCCCGTTGATGGAGCCCTGCTTGTCGCAGCTCGGAAATTTGGATTAAATGAAGCGATAAAAGCAGAATATCGATTAGTGAAGGAATTTCCTTTTGACTCGGAAAGAAAGCGGATGAGTGTCGTTGTGGAAGATGAGAATAGCAGACGTTTTCTTATCGTAAAAGGAGCACCCGATGTATTGCTGCCAAGGTCATCATTCCATTTAACGAAAGATGGTAGAAAAGTCCTTGATTTAACGGGGAAAGATAAATTCAATCAAGCTATAGAGCGGATGGCAAGTGATGCTTTAAGGATTATCGGAATCGGTGTGCGTCCTTTACGGAAAGATGAATTGCTTGATGATGCCGCATTCCTAGAAACAGAAATCACTTTTATCGGATTATATGGGATGATCGATCCTCCGCGTAAAGAAGTAAAACCAGCCATCCTTGCTTGTAGACAAGCTGGAATCAAAACAGTAATGATCACTGGAGATCATGCGAATACTGCTACTGCAATAGCCAAGGAACTGGAATTACTGCCTGAATCGGGTCGTGCCGTGTCTGGAAGCGAATTAAATCAGATGACCCAGCATGAATTGGAAAAACAAATTGAAGAGATTTATGTTTTCGCTAGAGTAACCCCGGAACACAAATTAAGAATTGTAAAAGCTTTCCAGAGTCGAGGACATGTTGTGGCTATGACAGGGGACGGCGTGAATGACGCTCCATCTATCAAAGCTGCAGATATCGGCATTAGTATGGGGATTAGCGGGACCGATGTAACGAAAGAAGCTTCATCCCTCGTTCTAATGGATGATAACTTTGCAACGATCAAAGCAGCAATTGATGAAGGAAGGAATATCTATGAGAATATCCGGAAGTTCATTCGCTATTTACTAGCCTCGAATGTTGGAGAAATCCTTGTCATGCTATTTGCTGTCATGCTTAAAATGCCACTGCCACTTGTCCCAGTGCAAATACTGTGGGTAAACCTTGTAACAGATGGATTGCCGGCAATGGCGCTCGGTATGGATACATCCGAGGAAGATGTTATGAAACGAAAGCCGCGTAATCCGAGAGAGGGTGTTTTTGCAAGAGGGCTTGGTTATAAAATCGTCAGTAGAGGCATTTTGATCGGTCTTGTGTCTTTAATTGCTTTCCTGTTCGCTTATCATAATGATCCGGATAATCTCACTTATGCACGGACGATGACCTTTACTACACTTGTCATGGCACAGCTCATTCATGTATTTGAATGTCGGAGTGAAAAGTCCATTTTTGCTCGGAATCCATTTGAAAATAAATATTTACTATTTGCCGTTCTTTCATCTGTCCTGCTATTGCTCATTGTCGTATATTGGCCACCACTTCAACCTATATTCCATACTACTGCACTTGGAGTATTAGATTGGTTGATTGTGCTTGTATTAAGTTTATTACCGACGATTCTATTCGCTTATACGAAGAAATAAATCCTGCCCGGTTTTCCTCTTGCCCCGTTGCAAGGAGAATCCGGGTATGTTTCATTACGCAGGAATAAGAAATCGTGGTAAGGTATACATAACTCAACTTTTTATGCCTGAAATAGTTATCTTATGGAAAAATTAGTAAAACTGACGATTTATTATAGTTATAGACAAGGTTCTAAACTTAGTTCGTTTTACCTTTAATTCCCTTTCAAAAGATAACCGAAAAAACTACTGACTACTTTCATTCAGCGTAAGTGCAACCTTCTCCTGGAGGTCCGCAGTCCAGACACCTCTCGCTTTCCGCAGGTGGCTGGTGAGCCTCCTCGGGCTGTCGCCCTGTGGGGTCTCACCTATGCCTATCCTCCTGCTGGAGTCTCGAGGTGTCTGGACTGCTCCGAGTAAAGACCGTGATTTGGATTACTGTTTAATATTCCAGAAGTACAATCCTTATCATAACGGAATAATTTCTTTTTAAAATAATCCTTTAGACCAGTTCAGTTGCCCGGCGGACGGTGACTCCTACGGGAAAAGCACGAGTCCAGACCTGAGCAGGAAGCGGTTTTCTTCCGAGGAGGCTGAGGCCGTGCCCGTGGAAAGCATCCGTCCGCCGGGCAACTGAACGGTAATTAGAACGCTAATAAAATGAATGCACAAAACACTTACGCTGAATGAAAGTGATCACCGGTTCATATTGGAGAACTTTTTATTTAAGTAATTGCGTCTAAGTACATACCTCAAATATTTCGGGTACTTGATAAAAATGAATTACTTTTGTATTTTAGGATGAGTACATAAGAATACCGTTCATGAAAAGGTAGTGATTAAAATGCTTTCAAGTATGACAGGTTTTGGAAAACAAGTAATTGAACATGAAGAATACCAGATAACAGCGGAAATGCGCTCTGTTAATAACCGATTCCTAGATATTACAATAAAAATGCCGCGCAGCTTTTATTACCTCGAAGAAAAACTCAAAAAAATTATAAAAAACTATTTTAAACGAGGTAAAATTGAAGTATATATATCGATACAAGGTCAAGGATCGATTCATAAAAACGTACATGTAGACTGGGAAATACTGGGGCAGTATGTTGACCGCGTCGAAGAAATCAAGCAACACTATCCAATTAAAGGTGAGCTGAATATCGAGCAATTAGTGAATTTAGAGGATATATTTATCGTTGAGGAAGAAGAGATGCAAGATGAAACATTAACGACTAACCTGTTACAAGCGGTGGAAGAATCATGTAGAAAACTTTTGGAAATGAGGCGAGCGGAAGGAACTTTCCTTGAGCAAGATTTAGAGGAGCGATTACAAGTATTAGAGGATACGATGAACCACTTGCAGCACGTCCGTCCGAAAGTAATTGAAACCTACCGCGAAAGAATCAGTAAAAGGATTACCGAGCATCTTGCTGAGTACAATACAATTGACGAGGCAAGGATAATGCAAGAAGTTGCCATATTAGCTGAAAAAGGCGATATTACCGAAGAATTAACGAGACTGCAGAGCCATATCAATCAAATGAAAAATACGTTAAAGGAAGAAGGCAGTGTCGGCAGGAAGCTTGACTTCATCTGTCAGGAAATGCACCGGGAAGCAAATACGATCGGCTCAAAAGCTACAGCAGCGGAAATCAATGGGCTTGATGTTATATTGAAAACCGAAATAGAGAAAATAAAAGAACAAATACAAAATATCGAGTAATTAAAGATTTGATTGGATATAAGTATAAATATCTGTTAGATTAAAGTATAATGAATATCAGACGGGTTTTGCTGACAGAGGGGGAACGAAAGTGAATCTTACGTTAATAAATATAGGATTTGGTAATGTTGTTTCAGCTAATCGAATCATTTCTATTGTATCTCCGGAATCAGCTCCTATTAAACGGATTATTTCGGTTGCAAGGGATAACAATAAGTTAGTTGACGCTACATATGGCAGAAGAACGAGAGCGGTCATTATCACGGATAGTGATCATGTCGTTTTATCTGCAGTCCAACCGGAGACGGTCGGGCAACGAGTCATGAACCATGAGGAAGTAACGGAGGAATCATAAATTATTCGTATATAAGATGATTTCTTTATAGAGTAAGTTTGTAATAGGAGGAAGAGCAATTGAAGGATGAGTCAGGTATATTATTTATCCTTTCAGGACCATCTGGTGTTGGAAAAGGAACCGTTCGAAAAAGGCTTTTTGAGGAGCAGACAGATTTACAATACTCCATTTCCATGACAACTAGAAATATGCGACCGGGTGAAGTGGAGGGTGTAGATTATTTTTACCGTTCGAAAGAAAAATTCGAGCAAATGATTACAGATAACGAACTTTTAGAATACGCCAAATATGTTAATAATTATTATGGAACACCGAAAGCTTTTGTTGAGGAAACATTAGCAAAGGGAAAAGACGTATTTCTTGAGATTGAAGTCCAAGGAGCTTTACAGGTGAAAAATAACTTCCCGCAAGGAGTTTTTATTTTTCTCTTTCCTCCGAGTCTTGATGAATTAAAGAACCGCATCGTAAGCCGTGGAACGGAAACGGAAGAACTTGTCGGCAACCGGTTAAAAGAGGCCCGTAATGAAATTGAAATGATGCATGCTTATGATTATGTAGTCGTAAATGATGACGTCGATCTAGCCGTGGACCGAGTAAAAGCGATTATTAAAGCGGAGCATATGAAAAGAGAACGAGTGGAAAAGCTATATAGAAAAATATTGGAGGTAGATTGACATGATGCTAGAACCATCCATTGACCAGTTACAGGAAAAAATTTATTCAAAGTATGAATTAGTCACACTATCTGCAAGACGTGCAAGGCAGTTGGCTGAAAATAAAAAATCGATGGTTGAAGAGCCATCTTCCCACACGTTTGTTGGGGTGGCACTAGAAGAAATTGCGGATGGAAAATTGTATATTGCAGAAGAAGAATAAACGCCTCGCTTTTATAGCGGGGTTTTTTCTTTTTGAAATGTCCATACGTCCTCCACTGTGTTTCCTTTATCTCATTACGTAGTATTCCAGTTTGTACGTCCCTATGCGCACGCTTCCGCTTTTGTTGTTAAATATGTTAAACTGAAGGGAGTTGAGAAGGGGGTTTTTGTGTGGTTAGAGGAAAGAATATTTTGTTGGGGGTTTCTGGTGGGATTGCTGTTTACAAGGCTTGTGCGCTTACGAGTAAGTTGACACAAAAAGGTGCGAATGTAAGAGTCTTGATGACGGAAAATGCAACGAAATTTGTTTCTCCGCTCACCTTCCAGGCCTTATCCCGAAACCCTGTATATATAGATACTTTTGACGAAAAAGATCCTGAAAAGATTGCCCATATTGATTTAGCTGATTGGGCAGAGATTGCGATAATCGCCCCAGCGACAGCCAATATTATTGGAAAGTTAGCGAACGGGATTGCGGACGATATGCTGTCCACTACTCTGCTTGCAACCCGGGCGGAAGTGTATATTGCTCCTGCGATGAATGTGCATATGTATGCAAATCCTGCTGTAGTTGAGAACATGCAGCAATTGGATGAGTGGGGATATCACTTCATTGAACCAGGTGCCGGTTATTTAGCTTGTGGCTACGTTGGGAAAGGTAGACTCGAAGAACCGGAAACAATTATCGAAGTGATCGAGGACCATCAACAAAAGGACGAGCCTTTAAAAGGAAAACGCGTCTTGATTTCTGCCGGACCTACACGGGAAGTCATTGACCCAGTCCGTTTCTTATCTAATCGCTCATCAGGAAAAATGGGCTTTGCCTTAGCTGAAGCTGCAGCAGAACTCGGTGCCGAAGTGACGGTTGTAGCGGGACCTACAGGTAATCAGATGAAGAACGGTGGTATTAAACGGGTCGATGTTGTCTCCGCAGAAGAAATGTATCAGGCAATCCATCGATTTTTCCCAGAAAGTGATATTGTAATAAAAGCCGCAGCAGTATCGGATTACCGGCCGAAACAAACTTTTAAAGAAAAAGTTAAAAAATCAGGCGATGATCTTATTATAGAAATGGAACGAACAAAGGATATTCTCCAGTCTCTGGGAGAGGAGAAGCAGCACCAATTCCTTGTTGGGTTTGCAGCAGAGACCGAAAAAGTCCTTGAATACGGTAAAGGTAAATTAGAAAAGAAAAATCTTGATGCTATTGTGATTAATAATGTTTCTTCTGAAGGGGCAGGTTTTGCGGGCGATACAAACATCGTTACGTATTTAAATCGTAAGCTGGAAGAAGAAAACTTACCGCTTGCATCGAAAAAAGCAATTGCAGAAAATTTATGGAAACTTATTATTCGTGATATGAAGGATGAGTTAGATTGAACGTAGCAAAAGTAATCGTCGATGTGCCTTCTTTTGCCATCGACCAAACCTTTGATTATGAAATACCAGACCGTTTCACGCATGTGCTGACTCCGGGGATGCGTGTTATTGTTCCGTTTGGTCCAAGGAAAATTATGGGGTTTGTAGTAGAAATCACGGATACATCATCCTTTAATAAGTTAAAACCTATTGAAGAAGTGCTAGACTTAGTTCCCGTTCTTACAAAAGAATTGCTTGATTTAGGTAAATGGTTAGCTCATCGAACACTATCCCTTTCAATTGTTGCTCTACAAGTAATGCTTCCCCAGGTACTCAAGTCGAAGTATAAGAAAGAGATCAATCGTCTCAGCGGTGAAGTATTGTCAGATGAATTGGAAGATCTGTTCCAAGGTCGGGATGTTATTCCATTTGAAGAATTTGAAGCCTCTGCGTTAAACTATCAACATTTAAAAAAAGCAGTAGATGCAGGGGAAGTCCAGATCGATTATATCGTTAAGTCGAAAATCACAAAGAAATTTGAAACATTCGTATATCCGAAAAAAGAAATTCACTTATTGGAAGAAGCTTTACATGATTTGTCCCAATCTGCAAGGAAGCAGCGGGCAATTATTGAATTTTTCATTGAAAACCCGCAGGAGATTAAACAGAAATCATTACTGCAAACGATAGGAACGACAACAAGCACGGTGAAGGCATTAATTGATAAAGGACTTCTAGATACATACCAAAAAGAAACATATCGGAATCCGTATAATGATGATGCAATCGAACGAACAGATCCGCTTCCGCTAAAGCCCGAACAACAACAAGCGATTGAACCAATCCTAGCAAGTATTGAAAATAATGAACATGAAGTGATCCTTGTGCACGGTGTAACCGGCAGCGGGAAAACGGAAATTTATTTACAAGCGATTCAAGAAGTAATTAAGAAAGGGAAAGAAGCGATTGTGCTCGTCCCCGAGATTTCCCTAACACCTCAGATGGTGAAACGATTCAAAGGTAGATTCGGGAGAAATGTAGCTGTCATGCACAGTGCGTTGTCAGCGGGGGAGAAATTTGATGAATGGCGGAAAATCCAACGTAAAGAAGTGCAAGTTGTTGTCGGAGCCCGTTCCGCTATCTTTTCCCCATTTGAAAACCTCGGGATTATCATTATTGATGAAGAGCATGAGACAAGCTATAAGCAAGAAGATCAACCGCGTTATCATGCAAGGGATGTTGCAATTAAAAGAGGGAAGGATCAAAACTTCCCAGTCGTTCTTGGGAGTGCCACTCCGACCCTTGAATCCTATGCGAGAGCCGCAAAAGGAGTATATAAGTTAGCTACCCTCACGAAAAGGACGAATGATAAACCGCTGCCTGAAGTCATTACCGTCGATATGCGAAGGGAGCTCCACGCAGGGAACCGAACGATGTTCTCGCGTCTGCTCATGGAGAAAATAAGAGATTGTATTGCAAAAGGTGAACAAATTGTCCTTCTCTTAAACAGAAGAGGATACTCGACCTTTATTATGTGCCGGGACTGTGGGCATGTAAAAGAATGCCCGCATTGTGATATTGCCTTAACCTATCATAAGAACAGCCATTTGCTGAAGTGTCATTATTGTTCGTATGAAGAAGAAGTGCCAAACGTGTGTCCAGAATGTTCCAGTGATTTGATCCGTTACTTTGGTACAGGGACACAGCGGGTGGAAGAGTCACTCACCCAATTAATCCCCGAAGCCCGAGTGATCAGGATGGATGTAGATACGACGAGAAGAAAAGGTGCTCATGAAAAGCTGCTTCGTGAGTTCAGTGAACATAAAGCAGATATTCTTTTAGGAACGCAAATGATCGCAAAAGGACTCGATTTTGAAAATGTCACATTGGTTGGGGTGCTCACGGCCGATTCCATGCTACATTTGCCTGATTTTCGATCATCTGAAAAGACATTTCAGCTTCTTACCCAAGTAAGCGGTCGTGCAGGGAGGCATGATTTACCTGGAGAAGTCATTGTTCAAACCTACACACCGGATCATTATAGTATCGAACTTGCGAGTAAGTATAACTTTGAAGACTTTTATAAAAA
The DNA here is from genome assembly GCF_037072045.1 of Oceanobacillus sp. MO10714A. Lineage (NCBI taxonomy): Bacteria > Bacillati > Bacillota > Bacilli > Caryophanales > Bacillaceae > Oceanobacillus > Oceanobacillus sp. MO10714A. The sequence continues at coordinate 109,524 of NZ_JAXHDC010000002.1, forward strand.
AGAAATGGCGATGCGAAGAGCGTTTCGCTATCCTCCTTACTATTATCTGGCGCTCATAACGATTACGCATGAGAACCATGTACAAGTTGTACAGGCTACACAGCAGTTCGTTCAACAATTATTGATGAAAGTTGGTCCAGAAACAATCATCCTTGGACCGACACCTTCACCAATCCCACGCATTAAGGATAGATATCGTTACCAATGCATGATAAAATACAAGCACGAACCTAAGTTACGTACTTTTATTCAAGAAGTTACAAACAACTTTAAAGAACAGATTCAAAAACACGACTTACAAATTATTGTTGATATGCAACCTTATCAGATGATGTAATAGAACAACATCATGATGGATTAGAAAGTAGGTAAAAAAATGAAAAGAATCGTATTTATGGGGACACCGGACTTTTCTGTACCAATTCTTCACGCGCTTGCCCGCGAGGAGCACGAAATAGTTTTAGTAGTGACCCAGCCCGACAGACCCAAGGGGAGAAAACGAGTTATTACGCCTTCCCCAGTGAAACAGGCTGCAGAAGATTTGGGGCTGCCGGTGTTCCAGCCAGAACGATTGCGAGAAGATTATCAAGCAATAATGGATGCAAATCCGGATGTTATTGTCACAGCGGCTTATGGTCAATTGCTTCCGAATAAACTGCTCGAAGCACCACCGTTCGGCTGTATTAACGTCCATGCATCTTTACTACCGGAATTGCGGGGCGGGGCACCGATTCACCATGCCATTATTCAAGGTAAAAAAGAAACAGGGATCACCATTATGTATATGGTCGAGAAACTCGATGCGGGTGATATGCTGGCACAAGTCACCGTACCAATTGCTGCCCGAGACCATGTCGGTACCCTTCATGATAAATTATCGGAAGCTGGTGCTAAGTTATTAATCGAAACACTCCCAAAACTGTTTAACAGACAGCTGACAACAATCCCGCAGGAAGAAGAACAGGCGACGTTCGCAGCGAACATTAAACGAGAAGATGAATGGATTGATTGGAATAAGAGCAGTACGGAAATTTACAATCAAATCCGTGGCTTACATCCATGGCCGGTTGCCTACACGACCTATCTTGGTAAAACAATGAAGATATGGTGGGGTGAAACCGATGGGAAAACATATGAAGGAAAGGCCGGGGAAATCGTCGCTAAAAATGATCAGGCTGACTTCATTGTCGTTTGCGGGGATAAAAAAGGAATTCGAATTACAGAAATTCAACCAGCAGGTAAAACAAGGATGCTTGTCAAAGATTATCTTCAAGGGTCGGGCGAGCGAATTCAAGTCGGCGTACGTTTAGGAGAATAAGATGAAGACAACTAAACTAAGAAACTTGATACTGGAATTATTAGTACGGATTGAAAAGGACCATGGCTTCAGTCATTTATTAATCAATCAAGAAATAAAGAAAAATGAACTGAATCCAAAAGACGAAGCACTCTTAACACAGATTGTCTACGGAACATTGGAAAGGAAAATGACGCTCGATTACTATCTTTCCAAGTATGTTGACCCGAATAAAAAAATCGACGACTGGGTAAGAATGCTATTACGGATGTCCGTCTACCAAATGGTTTATTTGAATAAGATTCCAGACCATGCAGTTATTCATGAAGCAGTTGAAATTGCAAAGAAAAAGGGACATCGTGGCATCCAGGGTTTTGTCAACGGGGTTCTCCGGAATATTCAGCGAAATGGCGTTCGCGATTTAGCTGAGATAAAAGATCCGCTGAAGAGACTTTCTGTTGAGACAAGTCACCCTAAATGGCTTGTGAACCGCTGGATTCAGCAGTATGGCTTTCAAACAGCTGAAGCAATCTGCCAGGCAAATTTAAAAGAGAAGCCGATGTCCGTCCGTATTCAACCATTAAAAATTTCCCGTGAAGAAGCGATGGCTGAATTGGAACAGGAAGGATTTACTGTAAAACCTTCCCTTTTTTCAAAGCAAGGCATTCAAATTGAGAAAGGGAATGTGCTATCAAGTAAATTATTTACTGAAGGAAAACTGACAATTCAAGATGAGAGCTCGATGTTAGTTGCCGAAATGTTAAAACCTGAACCTGGAATGGATGTTCTCGATTCCTGCAGTGCTCCAGGCGGGAAAGCAACACATATAGCGGAGAAAATGCTTAACGAAGGAATTGTATATGCCCATGACCTGCACAAGAAGAAAGTGAAGCTCATCGAGGAAAAGCAAAGAACATTAGGGCTCTCTATCATCCATGCAACGGCTCATGATGCTCGTAAATTAAAAGAAAAATACGCTGAAGCAAGCTTTGACCGGATTCTGGTTGATGCACCTTGTTCAGGTCTAGGAGTAATCAACAGTAAGCCGGAGATCAAATATGAAAAGTCAGAGCAAGATATTGAAAGGCTGCACATAATCCAGCTTGATATTCTCAATCATGTTGCTGATTTACTTAAGGATGATGGTTTATTCGTCTACAGCACATGTACGATTGAAAAAATGGAGAATGAACAAGTGGTAAAAAGCTTTCTTAAGGAAAATCCTGCTTTTACAGTCGATGGCGATTTCTTTAAGGAGCTTCCGGAAGAATTACAGTCTTCTATCGGTATCACCGAATATGGATTTCAGCTATTCCCGCAGAGTTTCGGCACGGACGGTTTCTTTCTTACCCGTTTAAAGAAAGGAACTTGACGTCATTCTATGTAAAAGGAAGTCAGAATAAAGGGGGGTCAACATGGAAGCATACTTTATAACGGATGTCGGCAAGGTGCGAAGCCATAACGAAGATTCAGGCGGCATCTTTTATAATCAGGCAAATCAAGTGCTCGCAATCGTCGCTGATGGAATGGGAGGTCATTCTGCCGGAGAAGTTGCGAGCGAACTTGCGACAAATTTCATTCAACAGAAATGGGAAAAAGAAGTCCAGTTTCAACAGGCAACGGAACTGGAAGCTTGGATATTGGAGACGGTAAAAGAAGCGAATGACGTCGTCTATACGGAAGCAAAAGAACAAGTAGAGCTTGAAGGAATGGGCACTACTGTTGTCCTTGCTGCCTGCACAGATGAATTCATCACGATCGCCCATATTGGAGACAGTCGTGGCTATTTATATAACGACGGAAAGCTAAAGCAACTTACTGAGGATCATTCGTTAGTTAATGAATTGCTCCGTGCCGGACAAATTTCACCCGATGATGCAGCCTACCATCCAAGGAAAAATGTTTTAGTACGTGCACTTGGAACAGAGGCAATGACAGAATGTGAGATTCAGACAATTGGTTGGGAAGTGGAAGATAAACTGTTACTATGTTCTGATGGGTTGACCAATAAACTAATGGATGCAGAAATAGAGGATATCCTGTCTAAACAAGCTGTTTTGCAGGAAATAGGTGAAGAAATGATTGGTCTTGCAAACGAGCGTGGTGGAGAGGACAACATCTCGATCGCACTTATACACCATGAACAGGCAGTGAGAGCGGGTGAAACGGAATGAGACAAGGCCAGCTATTAAATGAACGCTACAAGATCATTAAAAAGATTGGTAGCGGTGGTATGGCAGAAGTTTATCTTGCGCGCGATACAATCCTGGAGCGTGATGTTGCAATTAAAGCACTCCGGAGTGAGTATATTAACGACACGGAATTTACTACCCGCTTTGACAGGGAAGCACAAGCTGCAACGAGCCTGACTCATCCTAATATTGTAAATATCTTTGATGTTGGGGAAGAAGAAGACAATCTTTATATGGTTATGGAATATGTTGACGGTTTAACATTGAAAGAATACATACAACAACAAGGCCCGATTGAGGTCAATGAAGCGGTAGATATTGTTAAGCAAATCATATCAGCTATTGCCCATGCCCATGATAATGATATTGTCCATCGGGATATTAAACCGCAAAATATTCTGATGAACAGCTTTGGTCAAGCAAAGGTCACGGACTTTGGAATTGCGATTGCGTTAAGTGCCACTTCACTCACTCAGACGAATTCCATTCTCGGCTCTGTCCACTACCTATCTCCTGAACAGGCAAGAGGCGGTATGGCAACGAAAAAATCGGATATTTATTCGATTGGGATTCTGTTTTACGAGTTATTAACCGGTCGCTTGCCTTTTTCCGGTCAATCACCTGTGTCGATTGCTTTGAAACATTTACAAAGTAAAACACCATCTGTAAGACAATATAATCCAGATATACCACAGAGTGTAGAAAATATCGTATTAAAAGCAACTGCAAAAGACCCGTTCCACCGTTACCAGTCCATCTATGAACTTGAAGATGCAGTCAACCATGCACTTGATCCGGACCGGCTGAACGAACCGCCCTACGAACCACCAGTAGAAGCCGGCGAGGAAACGCGGGCGATTCCAATTATAACCGATGATCAGTTTCATGGTTCGGAAAATGAGGAAACAATCGTAAGTAAGCCAAATAATACAACGAAATCTTATCCTCCAAAACCGGATGAAAAAGGAAATAAAAAGAAAGGCAAGAAACCGAAAGAAAAGAAGAAAAAAAGCAAGAAGAAAAAGTGGTTGCTCATTATAAGTATACTCTTCGTTTTGCTTGCGGCTACTGTTGTTGTGTTATTTTTTGTGCCTGGAATTTTGTTGCCAAAAGATGTTGAGCTTATTGACGTCGTGGGAGAAGAATATGAGGATGCAAAAGAGCAGCTAGAGAATTTGAATCTTATTGTTGAGGAAGAACTCACATTTTCCGATGAAGTTGAAGAGGGACATGTTATTTCCATGAGTCCGTCTGCTGGGCGTACAGTGAAAGAAGAATCAACGGTTACATTAACTGTAAGTGAAGGGAAAGAACATTTTCCGATGGAGGATTATGTCGGACAAGATATCGATCAAGTGATGCATATCTTAGAAGGTGAAGGATTCGATCCAGAGAATATTTTCACCGTTGAAAAACATTCCGATCGTCCATCAGGAGAAATTACGAATCAACTCCAGCCCTCACCAGATACAGAGGTCATCCCGAGCGAAACCCGGGTAATATTCGAAGTGAGTATTGGTCCTGAGCTGATCAGTTTGAATAATTTAACGGGTATGACAGAGAAAGAAGCAAGGGATTATTTGGAAAAGAATAATCTTGTGTTCACAAAACATGAAGAGAATTCGGATAATGTAGAAGAAGGCAAAGTAATCCGACAATCACCTGAGTCTGGAACTGAACTGGAAGAAGGCGCATCCGTTGATGTATATATTTCCACCGGTCCACGTGAAATACCACCAACCTCCCACCGTATCACGCTTACTGTTCCTTACACAGGAAATAGCGAGGATGAAGATGATGAAACAGGAGAAGAAGGTACGGAAGAAGAGGAGACACCAGAAGAGCCGGTAGAACAGACCGTACGTATTTATATTGGTGACGTGAATAACAATGTTTCGGATGTTTATGAAGAATTAACAATTACGGAAGATACTCCGGTAACTTTCACACTTCTCATTGCTTACAATGACGAAGCGGAATATATCATTACGAGAGACGATGAAATTGTGACGAACGATGTAGTATCTTATGAAGAGGGTGACTAAATGGAGGAAGGCAGAATTATTAAAGCATTAAGCGGCTTCTATTATGTGAAGACAGAAGACGGGTCAATCTATCAATGCCGCGGGAGAGGGGTATTCCGTAACCAGAATATTACCCCCCTCGTCGGTGATCTTGTGACCTTCGAGTATGAAGATCCAAATGAAGGATATATCATGGAAATTAAGCCCCGTTCGAATGAGCTGGTACGGCCGCCGATTGCCAATATAACACAAGCGATTATCGTTACTTCTGCTAAAGCACCTGATTTCAATGAGACATTATTAGATCGTTTTTTAGTACTTATCGAGTCGAGAGACATTCAACCAGTCATTTTTATTACAAAGATGGATTTAACATCTGCCACAGAAAAAGAAAAAATGGAATCGTACCGCAAGTTATACGAGAATATTGGTTATCGTACAGAGCTGCTATCCATGAAGGACGGGCAAGGCTTTAATGCTCTCGAGCACTATTTTAAGGATCATATTACTGTTATTGCTGGTCAGTCTGGTGTTGGAAAATCAACTATTCTTAATATGCTTGACGACTCCCTTGATTTAAAGACAGGTGAGATATCTGAAAGCCTTGGAAGAGGGAGACATACGACAAGACATGTTGAATTGCTCGAAATGTATAATGGTCTTGTTGCAGATACACCGGGTTTTAGCTCCCTTGAATTCGATACATTGGAAGCAAATGAATTATCTTATTGTTTCCCCGAATTTCGCGAACGATTGGGAGACTGTAAATTTAGGGGATGTATGCATCTAAAAGAACCTAAATGTGCAGTAAAGGCAGCAGTTTCAACAGGAGAAATTGCCGCATCACGTTACGGAAATTATGTAAGATTTTTAGAAGAAATTATGTTGAGAAAGCCGAGGTATTAACATGGTAAAAATTGCACCATCTATTTTATCTGCTGATTTTGCTCAATTAGGTAATGAAATTAAGGAAGTCGCTACATATGGCGCTGATTATATTCACGTTGATGTGATGGATGGCCATTTCGTTCCTAATATTACGATTGGCCCATTAATTGTCGAGGCGATACGCCCGGTAACAGAACTCCCGCTTGATGTCCATTTAATGATTGAAAATCCAGATCAGTATATCCCTGCATTTGCAAAGGCTGGAGCGGATATTATAACGGTTCATCAGGAAGCTTGCACCCACTTGCACCGCACGATCCAATTAATACGGGATAATGGCGTAAAGGCGGGGGTAGTAATTAATCCAGCAACTCCTGCAGAACTCTTGTTACCAATCCTAAAAGACATTGATATGGTACTAATCATGACAGTAAACCCAGGCTTTGGTGGTCAGAAATTTATCCCAGAGACGGTGAATAAGATTCGTCAGCTTGACAGCTGGCGGAAAGAAATGGGTCTTTCCTTTGAAATTGAAGTGGATGGCGGAGTCAACACAGACACTGCAAAAATTTGTACAGATGCAGGAGCAGACGTACTTGTCGCTGGTAGTGCTATTTTCAGCCAGCCAGATAGAAAACAAGCAATTAAAGCAATTGTTGATGCGACAAGGGATGAATAATACATGAATCACCTCACAATTGGAATTGTAGGCAGTGGCCCGGGAGAAACATTGCCAGATCTCACCATTTATAAGCGTACAGTGGATTTGTGGATCGGTGCGGACCGTGGCGCTCTCCATATTCTTCGTTCCGGTTTAGAAATTCATGATGCGGTGGGGGATTTTGATTCTGTTACGACAGAAGAAATGAAACTTATCCGGGAAAAGGTAAGTAATTTTAATAAGCTGCCGAGTGAGAAAGATGAAACAGATTTAGAACTAGCGTTAAACAAAGCTTTTCAACTTCAACCGGCAACAATTCTTTTATTCGGGGTGACAGCCGGCAGGAAAGATCATGAATTAATAAATATCCAGCTATTATACCGAATTCTAGAAAAAGGGATAATCGGCAAAATCATTGATAGACAAAATCAATTAGTTTTAACGAAACCGGGAACACATACAATAGAGAGAGACCCTGATTATCCGTATGTATCTTTCGTTCCATTCAGTGAGGTTGTAGAAGGTATTACGCTAAATGGCTTTTATTATCCGTTAGAGAATGAAACAATCACCTGGGGATCAACACTTTGCATCTCCAATGAACTATCTCATGAAAGTGGGAATTTTTCGTACAGACGAGGCATATTATTATTAATAAAGAGTAGAGATTCTTAAGAGGCGTGAAGCTTGGTTTGTACGAAGGAGGGGGAACCTATTAAATTCTATACGATTAAGCTCCCAAGGTTTATTGGTGGATTTGTGAAAGTGGTCATGGGTGTATTTAAAAAAGATAAATAAAAAACACGGCTTTTGTCCATTACGCGACAGAAGCTGTGTTTTTTGCTTTAGAGACTTGATTAAATTTAGAATATGTTCAACCGTTTGCTACTGGAGATGCGCAGTTCCGATATCTCTCGCTTTCCGCGGGGAGAGTGCTACGGATCTGGATAGAAAGCTTGGTTTACAAGTTGGCATTTGGACAAAATAAAAAAGCACTCTTGGATTAGAGTACTTTTTTGGGGTTGTACACAATTCATCATGGAGCCCATGCGATTATACGCGCTCTACTTTACCTGATTTCAAAGCACGTGCGGATACATATACACGTTTTGGTTTACCATCTACCATGATACGTACTTTTTGTACATTCGCTTTCCATTTACGTCTGTTGGAGTTCATAGCATGAGAACGTAGATTTCCGCTGCTCGTTTTACGTCCAGTTACAACACATTTTCTAGCCATGACATTCCCTCCTTACTATACCAAATATCATTTTCATACTTATATAATTTATCACAAGTTAACTGAGAATGCAACGAAACTTTTTTTGCTGCAAAGAAAAATTGCTTGACAGATAGAAAAAAATCCGCCATTGTAAGAAGAGAAAATAACGAGCTTGTAAATCACACATTCACTTTTAAAAAAAGGTGGATTGTAGTAGAATAGCCTTATGCTTTATAAGTTAGTATAGGACAAGGCTTTATTAATTATTTTATTTTTACGAAATTGAAATCATGAAGGAGGATCCTCATGTCCATTGAACTTCACACAAACGATGGTCAAGTTACAATCACTAATGATGTCATCGCAACGATTGCCGGAGGTACAGCTGTAGAATGTTACGGGATTGTAGGTATGGCATCCAAAAGTCAAATACGTGATGGGATCGCTGAAATTTTACGGAAAGAAAACTATTCCCGCGGTATCGTAGTCCGGCAGGAAGATGAAGAATTGCATATCGATCTATATATCATCGTAAGCTATGGCACGAAAATTTCTGAGGTTGCGAGCAATGTGCAGTCTCAAGTGAAATATACACTGGAACAATCATTAGGCCTATCTATTGACTCGGTAAATATATACATCCAAGGAGTCCGAGTGTCTAACGATTAAGGAAAACTACATGGAATTGCTAACGCCTGTTAATCTCCTCTCTACTGTTTTCGTACAAGTTACTGAACAGTTCCTGACCGTATGAGCAGTTAACAGGAGTTAGGCATGGTTTATTTAAGGAGGAAGTATGGTGACTATACATAAGTTAGATGGTAGTCTGTTAACACAGATGATCCTCTCCGGAGCACATCACCTATCGAACAATGCACAAAAAATCGACGCATTAAATGTGTTTCCGGTACCGGACGGGGATACAGGAACAAATATGAACTTATCAATGACCTCAGGTGTAAATGAAGTGAAGCAAACGGATTCAGACGATGTTTCTGTTATTGCAAATGCATTTGCTAAAGGTTTATTGATGGGGGCGCGAGGAAACTCAGGTGTTATCCTGTCACAAATTTTCCGCGGATTTGGTAGAGGAATGGAAAATTTAGAAACATTGGAAGCAGAAGACTTTGCCCATGCATTCGAAGCTGGAGTGACTACAGCCTATAAAGCGGTAATGAAACCTGTAGAGGGAACAATCCTTACTGTTGCAAAAGATGCAGCTAATAAAGCAGTAGAAATTGCTAAGGTGGAAACAGATATTATCGCCCTCATGGAGAAAACTTTAATTGAAGCGAAGGCATCCTTAAAGCGTACACCGGATTTACTTCCTGTTTTAAAAGAAGTTGGTGTTGTTGATTCGGGAGGACAGGGATTAGTGACGATTTATGAAGGATTCCTAGCGGCGCTTAAAGGGGAAGAACTTCCAGAAGAAACAGTTGAAGTAGAGATGGAAGATCTTGTCAATGCGGAACATCATAAAATAACGCAAGATTTCATGGATACATCTGAAATTGTTTACGGATATTGTACAGAGTTTATGGTTAAATTTGAAGACGATAAGCTAAAAGACTATCCATATAATGAAGAGGAATTCCGTGAAACATTAAGTGAAATAGGGGATTCCTTACTTGTTGTTTCCGATGATGAAATTGTTAAAGTTCATGTTCATTCCGAACAGCCAGGAGATTGTTTAACACTCGGACAGCGCTACGGTAGTTTGATTAACATGAAGATCGAAAATATGCGTGAACAGCATAGTGCGATTGTTAGCAACAAAGAAAAAACAAACACACCGATAGAAAAAGCCGAGTATGGCATTGTTACCGTTACAATGGGGGCTGGACTTAAAGCGTTGTTTGAAAGTCTCGGGGCCACAGTAGTTATTGAGGGCGGACAAACAATGAATCCGAGCACGAAGGATATTACAGAAGCAATAACGAGAGCCCATGCTAAAAATGTACTCGTTCTGCCAAACAATAAGAATATCCAAATGGCAGCTGAGCAGGCAGCAGACATCGCGGACGAAAATGTCGCTGTAGTTCCGACAAGAACAATCCCTCAAGGGATCAGTGCCATGCTTGTCTTTGATCCTGAAGCTGAGTTAGCAGCGAACCAGGAAGCGATGGAGGCGGCTAGTAAAGAAGTGAAAACTGGCCAAATTACGTATGCCGTTCGTGATACGCAAATTGATGGGATAACGATTGAAAAAGATCACTTTATGGCAATTGAAGATGGTAAGATTATTGCTTCCAACGAAAAGAAACAAGAAGCTGTCAAATCGTTATTAAACGAACTTATCACAGAAGACGATGAAATCTTGACCATTCTTTATGGTGAAGATGTTACAGAAACAGAAGTCGCTGAGATAGAAGCTTATGTTGAAGAGTACTTTGAGGATATAGAGATTGAAATCCATAACGGAGAACAGCCAATCTATTCCTATATCTTCGCTGTCGAATAAACCAAATCACCAACCGCATCTACCAAACAACCTCGGTACGATGCGGTTTTTTAGTCCATCATAAGAACGGTCACGTCATGTGACGAGCTCCGTAACTAGAACAACCTTTGGCCAAGGTGAGACCTTAGTGCTTAGCCCGAAGATTAACCTGTTCGCCTACGGAAAGCGAGAGATATCGGAATTGCGGACCTTGAGTAGAAAAACCTTCCTGTATTATGCATGCTGTAAGCTTTTTTGCTATAATTGGAGTGGAAATGAGTAGTCGATAAAAGGCGGTGTTTAAGATGAAATATAATTCCGTATTCGATATTATTGGACCGGTGATGATTGGGCCATCAAGCTCACATACGGCAGGAGCTGCGCGAATTGGGCTTGCTGCACGCAATTTGTTTGGAAAACAGCCAACATGGGCGAAAATCTATCTCTATGAATCTTTCGCCAAAACGTACAAAGGCCATGGAACAGATTTTGCACTTGCAGGTGGATTACTTGGATTTGCAACAGATGACGTCAGGATGAGCAAAGCTTTAACTATTGCAAAAGAAAATGGATTGGAAATTGAATTTATTGAAGATAACTCACGTGTAGATCACCCGAATACTGCAAGACTCCTTATCGGTGATGATAAAGACAAGTTAGAATTAGTCGGAATTTCAATTGGTGGCGGAAAAGTAGAAATTACTGAATTGAACGGATTCCAGTTAAGGCTTTCAGGAAACCATCCGGCGATTCTTATTATGCATAACGACCGCTTTGGGACTATTGCATCGGTAACCGAAGTATTGGCGAAACACGAAATTAACATCGGACATATGGAAGTGAACCGGAAAGATGTCGGGAAAGAGGCGCTAATGGTCATTGAAGTCGACCAAAATGTCGATGATAATCTATTAAAAGAATTACAATCTAGGGAACATATTATCCAGATTTCGAAAATAGAAAGTTAGAATCGAAAGGGGAATGCACATGTTTCGCACAATTGCTGAATTGGTGGAAATTGCAGAGACGAAAAACATACCGATTTCGGAAGTAATGATTCTTCAGGAAATGGATGTTAAAGAGCGCAGCCGTGAAGACATAGTTTTAGAAATGGAAAAGAATTTGCAAGTGATGGAAAATGCTATTGAACGAGCATTACAAGGTGTACAGTCAGTAACCGGGCTTACAGGCGGAGACGCAGTGCTTGTACAGAAATATATGCAAGAGAAAACACCGTTATCTGGACCAATCCTACTTGATGCAGTCAGTAAAGCGATGGGGACGAATGAAGTAAATGCTGCGATGGGGGTTATTTGTGCTACACCAACAGCTGGGAGCGCCGGATGTGTACCGGGGACACTTTTTGCGGTGAAGAACCAGTTGAACCCGACCCGTGAGCAAATGATCCGTTACTTATTCACTGCAGGAGCTTTCGGTTTTGTTGTAGCGAACAATGCGTTTATTTCAGGTGCCGCTGGTGGATGTCAAGCTGAAGTCGGTTCAGCAGGCGCGATGGCAGCGGCTGCAATTGTGGAAATGGCAGGTGGTACTGCTCAACAATCTGCTGATGCCTTTGCGATTACATTAAAAAATATGCTCGGTTTAGTTTGTGATCCAGTAGCTGGATTAGTTGAAGTGCCTTGCGTAAAACGGAATGCGCTAGGTTCCTCTCAAGCGATTGTTTCTGCTGATCTCGCTTTAGCTGGTGTAACAAGCAGGATTCCAGCAGATGAAGTAGTTGGTGCAATGTACCGGATTGGCAGACAGATGCCCTCAAGTCTTCGGGAGACTGGGGAAGGAGGTCTTGCTGATACTCCAACGGGAAGACTTTTAAAGGAAAAAATATTTGGTGTTTCTGTTTAGAAAGAGTGATTGCCTTGCTTAACGAATCAGTAAAAAATGTAAAAGGAATCGGGGGAAAATTTGCCGAAGATTTAAACCTAATGAATGTATATACGATTGAAGATTTGTTGCATTATTTGCCGTATAAATATGACGTATTGGAAGTTTTACCGCTAAGCGAACTAATCCATGAAGATAAAGTAACGATTGTGGGAAGGATTTTATACGAGCCTTCCCTTACTTTTTATGGAAGAAAAAAGTCGCGTTTAGTATTAACGGTAGATGTTGAGAATGTTGCAATCAAAGCGGTAATGTTCAATCGCGCGTTCGCGAAGAAACAATTGAATGCAGGGGATACTGTTACGCTTACTGGTAAATGGGACGCCCATAGACTGCGGATTACCGTCAGCAACTATCGCAAGGGTGCCCAGGAAGATTCGACAGAAATCCAACCAATGTATTCTGTAAAAGGAGACATAACAAATTACCGGTTGAAAAAGGTGATTTCTCAAGCGCTTGAAGATTATGGTGACCAAATAACAGAGATTCTTCCTGAGTCCTATTTAACAGCATATAAGCTACCATCTCGGAAAGATGCGGTAGAAATGCTGCACTTTCCGCAAAATCGTGTTCAACTGAAGCATGCACGAAGAAGATACATTTATGAGGAATTTTTACTTTTCCAGTTGAAAATGCAGCTTTTACGTAAGAAGCATCGAGAAGCAACAGAAGGGAATGCACAAAAGTATGATGAAGAAAAAGTGAACAGCTTTATCGAACGATTTCCTTTCAAATTAACAAATGCGCAAAATTCCTCACTTGAAGAAATTCTCTTAGACATGCGTTCTTCATACCGGATGAATCGGTTGTTGCAGGGTGATGTAGGTTCAGGGAAGACTGCAGTTGCAGCCATCTGTCTTTATGCTTCTTTGACAGCCGGAAAACAAGGGGCATTAATGGTCCCAACGGAAATACTTGCGGAACAGCATTATCAATCCTTACAAGAATTGTTCGGGGAGCTTGCGAATGTGCGTCTTCTTACAGGGTCGGTGAAGACGAAGGAGCGTAGAGAGATATTAACTGGACTTGAGGCGGGGGATGTAGATTTAATCATCGGTACCCATGCATTGATTCAAGATGATGTCCTATTCCAAGATCTCGGTCTTGTGATTGTTGATGAACAGCATCGTTTCGGAGTAGAGCAGCGCCGAACGCTAAGGGATAAAGGACTGCATCCCGACGTGTTATTTATGACGGCAACTCCGATTCCCCGTACGCTGGCAATTACGGCTTTTGGTGACATGGATGTGTCCCAAATAAATGAGATGCCAGCTGGGAGAAAAGAAGTAGAAACCCTCTGGGTAAAAGAAAATATGTTTGAGCGTATTTTGAATTTTATAATCAAACATGTGGAAAGTGGTGAACAAGCATATCTCATCAGCCCACTCATCGAAGAATCCGATAAATTGGATATCCAGAATGCCGTCGATCTTTATCATCAATTGGTTGAGTTTTTCCCACCGGAAATAAAGGTTGGCTTAATGCATGGCCGTCTTCCAGCTGATGAAAAAGATGCGGTTATGAAAGAGTATGCTGAAAACAAAATTCAAGTTCTCGTTTCAACAACAGTTGTTGAAGTTGGAGTGAATGTTCCAAATGCCACAATTATGGTTATTTATGATGCTGAACGCTTCGGGTTGGCGCAACTTCACCAGTTGCGAGGGAGAGTTGGAAGAGGCGACAAGCAAAGTTATTGTATCTTGATTGCTGAACCGAAGAATGATGTGGGGAAGGAAAGAATGAGCATTATGACAGAGACAAATAACGGATTTGAATTGGCGGAAAGGGATCTGCAGCTCCGGGGTCCTGGTGACTTCTTTGGGAGAAAGCAAAGTGGGATCCCGGAATTTAAAGTAGCGGATATGGTACATGATTATCGGGCACTTGAAACGGCAAGAAATGATGCAACTTATATTGTCAATCAGGAATTGCTCGAGACAGATGACGAATACAGAAAACTACGGGAGTTGCTCGAAACAGATCCAGACCTTCATACGAAATTAGATTGATTTTCTCAGAATGGCTTGCATTTCGTATTATATCTTACTGTTGTAATGCTTATAAGCCCTCAAATCCTTTGATACCTAGGGGTTTGAGGGTAGTGTTTTTAAAACCACTTCCAAAAGTATCCTCAGTTATATATTGCTTTGGTTTTAGCGACAATTTGGTAACAGAACAGGCATATTTCTTTTTATATGGTCCATTCTTCTCTCACACAATTTTTCCGTTACTTTAAAATCGTGAGTCAAGTTTTGAATTAATAAAAGATCATCGAAATCATATCTCTGAACCATGTATAGGGAAGGGCAACATACATTGTAAATAGATTCGCATCCCATTCCTGCAGTTTACGAAATGCTTTAAGCATCATGGACTGGTGGTCCGCGTGCCGAAATAGTGGCAAAACTCGTGAAAAAGTGTTCGCGTTGTTTTTCAAAAACACACCAAAATAAACGTTATCCTGGTGTGTTTAGTCGTGGTGTATTAATACTGTGTTATTACTAAGCTCTATTTTTAATTTTAAATATTTCCCGATCATGTTCGCCGACTTTTTTGTCGAGGTATTCGAGGTCTTCTTTAGTGGCTAAATCATTCAATGTAGACAAGATTTCGTTATGCTTTTCAGTTGCCTTTTCTTGGTTTTCTTTAATAACTGAAATGTCCTCAGCGTTCTTTACGGCTTGCTTGGAGATAGAATCAATTTTTAGATTTATAGATTCTAAATCATTCTTTGTTGCCATTTTCGTTTCAATTGCTGTGATTTTCTCGTTCATAGCTTTAAGTTCTTTTAGTAACAATTCCATTCCATTTTCCTTCATTTGTTCTCCTCCTCTACACATTTAGTCTTGTTGTTTATTCTTCTTCTCTGCCTCAGATACGATAAATTGGAAATTGCTTTCCAATTTATTAATCTCTTCAGGT
Organism: Oceanobacillus sp. MO10714A; assembly: GCF_037072045.1. Taxonomy (NCBI): domain Bacteria; kingdom Bacillati; phylum Bacillota; class Bacilli; order Caryophanales; family Bacillaceae; genus Oceanobacillus; species Oceanobacillus sp. MO10714A. The sequence goes on from NZ_JAXHDC010000002.1 coordinate 125,074, forward strand.
CCCATCGATTCCCATTTGTCTTTGTCAAAAAATCTAGATTGATCTATGTTGTATTACACCTATCTACTCGTACAAGTAAATTGTACACCATAAAACCTCTTTTTTGAATAAAGTACAGGAAGATTGTATAAACGCTATTAGCAATAAGCTTCTTGTACTTTATACTTCGAGTTAAGTATAATAATCTTGTATAGGTAAGTGTCTTTAACTACTTAACCGCAGTTTTATTGGACGACTCAATAATATTTTTTATAAACGGTGCTTATTAAAACGAAGTATTGATATTTATTCATTTAGCATTGCTACACTTGAGCTTTAGTGAAAAAAATGCTACCCTTTAATAAGCATTTGTGTTACTATTAGTACCAAGTCTTAAAGTGAACTTTATTCAGGGGGGCGACGCACAGAATGTGTTAGTGCCAACGTTGCGACAGAACGTTTCTTTTTAGTCGACGTTTCATCCTCAACTGAATGTTAGTTGAACCAATCGGGAAGTCACTGGCTGTTGAATCTCCCACTTAGAATTAAATGGTTGTATCTTTTAGTGGAATCCTTCAGTCAGTTACACTGCGATAAAGTACGGTGTGGAAGGTGCAGAATGAAAAAAACAAAAGCAGAAAGACAGCAGCTTCTAAAAGAGAAAATCGAGGAAATTCCATTTATTACAGATGAACAATTGGCGAATGAATTTAATGTAAGCATTCAAACGATCCGGTTAGACCGGATGGAACTCGGTATTCCTGAAATGCGTGAGCGAATTAAGTCCGTTGCGAAAGACCAATGGAATGAAACGGTTCGTGCTTTGCAAATTGAAGAGGTGATTGGTGAAATCATTGATTTAGAACTGGATGAGCGAGCAATTTCTATTTTGGATATCTCAAAAGATCTTGTCTTTTCAAGAAACAAGATTGCTAGAGGGCACCATTTATTCGCCCAAGCCAATTCACTTGCGGTAGCTGTAATCAATGATGAACTGGCATTGACTGCCAAATCGGAAATCACCTTTACCCGCCAAGTAAAGGAAGGTGAGCGGGTTATTGCCAAAGCAACGGTCGAAGGAAAAAATGATAAAGGGTTGACAGTTGTTCGCGTTACAAGTTATGTAGAACAGGAAGTTGTGTTTACAGGCACTTTTCAAATGTTCCAATCCAATGAGGAAACAGGTGACGAATAATATGAAATTAGCAATAGATGCAATGGGTGGTGACCATGCACCGAAAGAAATCGTCGAAGGTGCAATGGACGCTATTCGTGAGTTTGACGACTTATCGATTACATTAATAGGTGACGAAGCGAAAATCAAAACTTATTTAACAGATTCGAAAAACATCTCAATCATACATACAGAAGAAGTAATTACGAGTGAAGATGAACCGGTACGGGCCGTTCGTCGTAAAAAGGATGCCTCCCTTGTATTGATGGCTAAAGAAGTTAAAGAGGGAAGAGCGGATGCTTGTATTTCTGCTGGAAATACTGGTGCCTTAATGAGTGCCGGTCTCTTTATCGTTGGACGGATTCCAGGGATTTCCCGTCCGGCATTAAGTCCAACACTTCCGACTATTAATGGACAAGGTTTCGTGTTTCTTGATGTTGGGGCAAATGTAGAAGCGAAAGCAAGCCATTTGCTGCAGTACGGTATTATGGGATCGATCTATTCGGAAAAGGTAAGAGGAATTAAAAATCCGACTGTAGCCCTTTTAAACGTTGGGACCGAAGACGCCAAAGGAAATGAACTAACGAAGAAAGCCTTTGAATTGCTGGGAGAAGCACCAATCAATTTTATCGGAAACGTCGAAGCTCGTGATTTGTTTGATCATGCAGCAGATGTCGTTGTAACGGATGGTTTTAGCGGGAATGTTGCATTAAAGACAATTGAGGGGACAGCACAAACTGTTTTTACCTTACTCAAAGAAACGTTTATGTCCTCTATTAAAACGAAACTCGCTGCAGGTCTTGTGAAAAATGACTTAGGAGCACTGAAAAACCGGTTAGATTACTCAGAATATGGCGGAGCTGGTCTTTTCGGCCTTGCTGCACCGGTCATTAAAGCCCACGGTTCATCGAAAAGCCGGGCGATTGTTAACGCAATACGTCAAGCGAAACATATGGTTGACCATGATGTAACAGAAATGATAGGCGAAACGATAGGAACAATGAATGTAGAGGAGTGAGTGATATGAAACGGGTAGCATTTATGTTCCCTGGGCAAGGTTCCCAAGCTGTTGGGATGGGGAAAGAATTTTATGATACGTATCCAGAAGTGAAAGAATTCTTTCACCGAGCGAATGATTTATTAAATAAAGATATTACAGATATAATGTTTAACGGACCTCAAGAAACGCTAACGGAAACGGAAAATGCTCAACCTGCACTCCTGCTTACGAGTGTAGCGATCGAGCAAGTTTTGCTAAAAGAAGGTATTCAACCAATTATGACAGTCGGCCATAGTCTCGGTGAATACAGTGCATTAGTGGCTTCCGGATCTATATCCTTTGAAGACGCCGTCCCCCTTGTTGCAACAAGAGGTCGCTTGATGGAGCGAGCTTTTCCAAAGGGGCAAGGAACGATGGCTGCAGTCCTTGGTCTTTCTGAAGAAGAAATCACAGAAGTCTTACAGGGAATTAAGGAGGAAGTAGTTGATCTTGCTAACTTGAATTGTCCTGGACAAATTGTTATTTCGGGTTCTGTAAAAGGCATTGAAATCGCTGCAGAACAATTAAAACAAAAAGGTGCAAAACGAGTTCTTCCGCTTAATGTCAGTGGACCATTCCATTCCAGGCTAATGAAAACGGCGAACGAAGAATTTGCAAGTTACTTAGATGGGATTGAGATTAACAATGCAAGCATTCCAGTCTATGCAAATGTCTCTGCTACTCCGGTGACAGCAAAAGATGAAATTAAAGATTTACTCATCAAGCAGCTTTATTCACCAGTTCAATTTGAAGCATCCATTCGGGCTATGATGACAGAAGAAATCGATGCTTTTGTTGAAATAGGAAACGGTAAAGTATTATCTGGCCTGCTCCGGAAAATCGACCGAAAAACGAAAACATTTGCTGTGCAAGATACGAAATCATTACACGACTTTTTGGAATGGTACAAGGAGGATGCTTAAATGTTAAAGGGCAAAAGCGTATTAGTAACTGGTGCGTCTAGAGGTATCGGCAGAACGATTGCAATTGAATTTGCAAAGCAAGGAGCCAATGTTGCTGTTAACTATGCAGGAAGTGAAGCGAAAGCAAAAGAAGTAGCTGAAGAACTTAAAAGCTATGGTGTCCAATCGTTCCCGGTTCAAGCCAACGTTTCAGACGAAGATAGCGTAAAAGCAATGGTAAAAGAAGTAATTAATGAATTCGGCAGCTTGGACGTCCTTGTAAATAATGCTGGTGTTACGAGAGATAATTTATTGATGCGTATGAAGGAAGAAGAATTTGACGATGTTATTAACACAAATTTAAAAGGTGTCTTCCTTTGTACGAAAGCCGTAACAAGGCAAATGATGAAGCAACGTGCGGGCAGAATTGTCAATGTTGCGTCGATTGTCGGAGTAAGCGGAAACCCAGGACAAGCCAATTACGTAGCAGCAAAAGCAGGAGTAATCGGGCTTACAAAGACAACAGCAAAAGAACTAGCTTCCCGAAACATTTTAGTGAATGCAGTTGCGCCGGGCTTTATCTCAACAGATATGACCGATGCACTAAATGATGAACAAAAGGAAGCTATGCTATCGATGATCCCGTTAGATCGCTTTGGTGAACCGGAAGATGTCGCGAAAGTTGTGCGCTTCTTAGCCTCCGAAGACGCTAGCTATATCACCGGACAAACGATACATATTGATGGCGGAATGGTGATGTAACAAACAAAGGTGTAGCGCCATTACAATAAGTTTCGCGGACGCCTGGGACCCGGAGATCACTCGACTCACCGAAGAGTGTTTGTACTTATTTGGTCTTTGCCGGGCAGAGAGCAGACGTGGCTATTAACTTTGAAGGGAGGTGAACGGTGTGGCAGATGTGTTTGAACGTGTAAAAGAAATCATTGTTGATCGTCTTGATGTAGAAGAGGAAAAAGTTACGTTGGAAGCGTCATTTAAAGATGACCTTGAAGCGGATTCCCTTGACGTAGTTGAGCTTGTAATGGAGCTTGAAGACGAATTCGACATGGAAATCGCTGATGAAGAAGCTGAGAAAATTAATACAGTGGGTGACGCTGTAAATTATATCAACAGTGTTTCTCAATAATAAAAGAGGGAAGAGGCTGGGATTTTACATACAATGAGAGTGTTTTATCCCGGTCTCTTCATATTTTGAAGAGGTGAGCTGTATGGATTTGAGTGAACTAGAACAACAGCTGCAGATTAATTTTAAGCAAAAATCATTGTTACATCAGGCATTTACCCATTCATCCTATGTGAATGAGCATCGTCAAGAAGAGTTTTCGGACAATGAAAGATTGGAATTCCTTGGGGATGCGGTACTAGAGTTGGGTGTTTCCCAATATCTTTATTCCACCTACCAGCAGATGCCGGAGGGGGAATTGTCGAAGTTACGTGCATCTATTGTTTGTGAGCCTTCATTAGAAAACTTTGCAAGGGATTTACAATTTGGAGAGTATTTACTGCTTGGCAGGGGCGAAGAGCAAACGGGTGGAAGAGATCGTCCTGCCATATTAGCGGACGTCTTTGAAGCGTTTTTAGGTGCATTGTATCTCGATCAAGGCTATGAAAAAGTTCTTGAGTTTTTAGGGGAACATGTCTTTCCGAAAATAAAAATTGGCGCTTTTTCGCATGGGATGGATTATAAAAGCAAGCTTCAGGAATTTGTGCAACAAGATAAAAACCAAAAGGTGACTTATGAAGTTGTAGAAGAAAAAGGTCCCTCACATGATCGGGAATTTCTCGTTCACGTAAGTATCAATGGAAAAACAATTGGCGAAGGACTCGGCAGATCCAAAAAAGAAGCCGAACAACGCGCCGCAAAACTTGCGTTGGATCAATTAAATGGACCGAAAAAATAAATCAGTGGGAAAATCCACTGATTTATTTTTTACGAATGGCAGCTAATTCATCGACAAATGCCTGTGATTCTAGAGCGCTTAATTTGCCTTTGTTGATAATGACCTGGTGTAATAATTTCAAATCATCGTATTTGTCCAAATCATAGTCTTCCGCATCAAATAGACCACGATTAGCAACATTTAAATGATCTGCAAGCTCATGAAGCATTATCGCTAAGTTTTCTTGACTAACCTCGTCAAAAGACATGAAACCCCTCCCGAAATAATAGCCTGAAGCTGTATGATAGATAAAAATATCCATTTAAATATACCAATTCCATCTCAATGTTGCAAATTACGAATCGTATCCGCTGGAAAATGTATGCCAGACTTCTTTTGGCAAGTAGATTATGATAAAATGAATAAGTTGAAAAACCTTATATATACAAGCGATTTCCCAAAAGTTGTTTGTTATATAATAGGAGAATGAATATGTATTTAAAAAAATTGGAAAGTCTCGGCTTTAAGTCGTTTGCGGAACGAATTTCGATTGAATTTGTTCCAGGTGTAACCGCGGTAGTCGGACCAAATGGTAGTGGAAAAAGTAATATAACCGACGCGATACGTTGGGTGTTGGGCGAGCAATCTGCGAAATCTTTACGCGGTTCCAAAATGGAAGATATCATATTCCAAGGAAGTGACACCCGTAAAGCATTAAATGTTGCCGAAGTGACCCTCGTATTGGATAACAAAGGTAAAGCTTTGCCCCTTGAATATGAAGAAGTCAGTGTAACAAGAAGGGTTTATCGTTCTGGGGAAAGTGAATTCTATATTAATAAACAATCCTGCCGATTAAAAGATATTATCGATCTATTTATGGATTCCGGATTAGGAAGAGAAGCTTTCTCCATTATCAGTCAAGGGAAAGTAGAAGAAATCCTTAGTTCGAAAGCGGAAGAAAGAAGAACGATTTTTGAAGAAGCTGCAGGTGTTTTAAAATATAAACAACGGAAGAAGAAATCAGAATATAAGCTTGCAGAAACACAAGAGAACTTGAACAGAGTGGAAGACATACTTCATGAAATCGAATCACAACTCGGACCACTCGAGGAACAAAAGAATACCGCAAATCAGTACTTAACTTTAAAGGACCAGTTGAAAGAGAAGGAAATCTCCTTACTAATCGCAGAAATAGAAACGCTCCATGAACAATGGAAGACGATCAAACAACAGCTTGGAACAGAAAATGAGAAGCATATCGCATTAAAAGCGGAGATTCAACAAAAAGAAGTATGGATTGAAGAACAGAAAGAACAGAACTTGCAGTTGGATGAAAGAATTGAGGAACTGCAAGGGAAACTACTCCAATCGACAGAACAACTGGAGAAATTGGAAGGGAAAAAGCAACTCCTCTCCGAACGCAGTAAGCATCACGGAGAAAATAAACAAAAACTGTTGGACGACCAGAAATATACAGAGTCTCAGCTGAGAAATACAGAAGAGCAGTTAAAAGAAGAAGAAGAAAAACGAAAAACGTTCTTAGCCGAAAAGGAAAAAATAAGAGAATCAATTAAAGATCTTGAAACGAAATTGAGTCGAACAGAAGAAACAATAGCAGAACAAATTGAAGAATTAAAATCTGACTATATCGAGCTTTTGAATGAACAGGCTGCTAGTCGCAATGAATTGCAGTCGATTGATAGACAATCGGAACAATATAATAATAAAAATCAAAGACAAGCTGAAAGGTTCAAAGCATCCCTCGAAGAAAGAAAGAAGCTTGAACAAGTAAGAGAGGAAGCAGAAAAAGAGCGGCAGCGGCAGCAGGAAATTTGTGAGACAAGTGAGCAGAAGATCAAACAGCTTAGGATTGATGTAGAAGCGAATCGCAGACAATTCCAAGATATGCAGAAGAAGCTGTATCAAGGTTATCAATATATCGAAAAGTTAAAATCCAAAAAAGAAATGCTTGAGGAAATGAAGGAAGATTTTCAAGGCTTCTTTCACGGTGTAAAGGCAATTCTGAAGGCAAGGGAAAAGGGAGAATTACAGCAGATTGAAGGAGCAGTTATTGAGCTTATTGAAGTCCCTAAAGCTTATATCCTTGCAATTGAAACAGTTCTTGGAGGCCAGGCACAACATATTGTCGTTCCAGATGAACGAATTGCCCGTACAGCAATTACTTGGTTGAAGAAGACAAATAACGGTAGAGCAACGTTTCTACCACTTACAACTATTCAAGAAAGGTATGTTCCAAGGCAGCTAGTTGAGCGAATAAAAGAACATCACGGATTCGTTGGTATTGCAGCTGAATTAGTAGAGACAACGCCAAATTATCAGCGTGCCGTTAATCACTTGATGGGGCATGTCATCATTACCGAGACACTGAAAGATGCAAATGAAATTGCTGGACTAACAGGCAGAAAATATCGGATTGTAACGCTCGAAGGTGACGTTGTCGCTCCAGGTGGGGCAATGACAGGTGGAGCCACCAGACAAAAGAACCAGTCCTTATTTACAAGAGAGAAGGAACTGGAAGAGTTACGAGATAAATTAACGAGCTACGAACCCCGAACTGCAACTTTTGCCAAACGAGTGGAAGAACAAAAAAGAATCACGGAAGAAAAAGAACGGGAATTGCGGTCTGAGGAACAAACATTGACGACCGAACAACAGCAATTACAAGCCTTGCAATCTTCTTTTCATGAAGTTGAATTGCAATTGAAATCATTAAATGACAGTCTCTCCCTTTATGATCAGGAAGAGAAACAATACCTAGAAGACACGGAGTATCTGAAACAACGGAAAACGGAACTTGAGGAACGGTTGGCAGAATTGAAAATGAAACTAAAAGAGGCAGAAGCACAAATTGAACAGCTAACCAAAGAAGAATCTGCTGTTAAAGAAAACAGGGAGCTACTGCAGAATCAATATCATGAACAAAAATTATTGCTTGCAAAACAGGAAGAGCGTTACCGTAACCAATCAGATAAAGTGAAAAGCTTGAAAGAACAAGTCCAAACGACTTCAGCTATGTTGAAAGAGAATATTGAAAAATTAACAGAGCTTGATTCGATTCTTGAGAATGAAGAAACGGAAGAAACGATTGATGCAGCCATATCAGAAGAGAAGATAACAAAGGATGCGTTAACAACATCCATTCAAGAACTGCGCAATGATCGGGCAAATCGGACACAAACGATTAGTGACGAAGAGAAAGAACTGCGGGAAGAAAATAAACGTAGTCAGGCAATGCTTGCAACTATTCAACAACATGAAGTGAAGATGAACCGTCTTGATGTCGAGCTTGAGAACCGATTAACGCATTTGCAGACGGAATATACGATAACATTTGAGAAGGCCAAGCAAACTTTTGAGAAATCAACAGATATCCATCAATCGAAACAGGAAGTAGAGCAATTAAAACAACGGATTGCTAATTTAGGTACGGTTAATCTCGGGTCGATCGATGAATATGAGCGAATCCATGAAAGATACACCTTCTTGACCGAGCAACAGACTGATCTCATAGATGCGAAAACTACGCTATACAAAGTCATTGCAGAACTTGATGTAGAAATGATTGAACGATTTGAAACTACTTTTCAGGCGATAAAAGAAGAGTTCGAGACGGTGTTTAAAGAGCTGTTCGGTGGTGGAAAAGCAGAATTGAAGCTTACCGATCCGAATAAGATGTTGGAAACCGGTGTGGAAATTATTGCTCAACCTCCTGGAAAGAAACTTCAGCAACTAGGACTTCTTTCAGGTGGAGAACGGGCACTGACAGCAATTGCGTTATTATTTGCCATTTTAAGAGTCCGTCCTGTCCCTTTCTGTATTCTCGATGAGGTGGAAGCCGCGCTGGATGAAGCGAATGTAACCCGTTTTGCAAAATATGTAAAACTTTACAGTGAACAGACACAATTTATTGTAATTACCCACCGGAAAGGCACAATGGAAGAAGCAGATGTGCTATATGGTGTAACAATGCAAGAATCTGGAGTATCCCGTCTCGTTTCCGTAAAACTGGAAGAGACCGCTGATCTAGTCGAATCATAAGGAGGAAAAAGGGACATGAGTTTTTTTGATAAATTTAAAAAACGTTTTAAACAAGATGAGGAAGCTAACCAAGTTCAAGAGAAGTATAAAGAAGGCATGAAGAAGACCCGGGGAGTTTTCTCTGGCAGAATTAATGATTTACTAGCACGTTACCGTAAAGTTGATGAAGACTTTTTCGAGGAATTGGAGGAAGTTCTCATAGCTGCAGACGTAGGTGTCACGACAGTGATGGATTTAGTTGATGAACTGAAGATGGAAGTGAAACGTCAAAATATTAAAGATACAAAAGAGATCAAAGATGTTATTTCGGAAAAATTGGTAGAAATCTATTACGGGGAAGATGACGAGGATATTGAGCGCCTGAATATCCAGGAAAATGAAATGACCGTTATTTTAGTCGTTGGAGTAAACGGTGTTGGGAAAACGACCTCCATCGGTAAGCTTGCCCATCAGTTGAAGCAAGAAGGGAAAAAAGTAATGATGGCAGCAGGCGATACATTCCGTGCTGGGGCTATTGAACAACTTGAAGAGTGGGGGAAGCGCGCTGATGTTGAAGTGATTAAGCAAAGTGCCGGTAGTGATCCAGCAGCTGTGATCTATGACGGTATCCGTGCTGCCAAATCGCGTAACGCGGATGTGCTTCTATGTGATACCGCAGGCAGACTGCAAAATAAAGTTAATTTAATGAATGAACTAGAGAAAATCAAGCGTGTTATTGAAAGGGAGGTTCCTGGAGCACCGCATGAAGTATTACTAGTTCTTGACGCAACAACAGGACAGAACGCCTTAAACCAGGCGAAGACTTTCTCAGGTGCGACAGATGTATCTGGCATCGTTTTGACGAAGTTGGATGGTACAGCAAAAGGTGGTATCGTACTTGCTATCCGAAATGAATTGAAGATCCCGGTCAAATATATCGGCCTAGGAGAACAAATAGGTGATTTACAAGAGTTTGATGCTTCCTTATTTGTTTATGGTTTATTTGCTGATATGTTAGAAGAAAGTGCGGAAGAATAGGACGTTTCTTGACAGTTAAGCAATCTATTCGTTATGATTACTTGTAAAGAGATTTCACTTAACAAGGGGCGTTGCCATTGCTGGAAAAAACAATGCGCATTAATTTTTTGTTTGATTTTTATCAAGATCTTTTAACGTCAAAACAAAAAAAGTATATGAAATTATATTATTTGGAAGACCTTTCACTAAGTGAGATTTCGGAAGTGTTTTCCGTATCACGTCAAGCAGTTTATGACAATATTAAACGAACGGAAGCAATGCTCGAATCCTATGAAGAAAAGCTGAATTTATATGAAAAGTTCTGCAAGCGGACGAAGATTATGAACGAGCTGGAACAAATTGCATCCGATGAAGAAATAAAACAGTTAGTCAACAAACTAAAAGAATTGGATTAGGAGGATACCTTCTATGGCATTTGAAGGCTTAGCCGAACGCCTGCAAAGTACGATCAAGAAGATAACGGGAAAGGGTAAGGTTTCTGAACAGGATATTAAAGAAATGTCCCGCGAAATCCGGCTCGCCCTTCTTGAAGCTGATGTAAACTTTAAGGTTGTTAAAGATTTAATCAATCGTATCAAGGAACGGGCAGTTGGCCAGGAAGTAATGGAAAGTCTTACACCGGGACAGCAAGTTATTAAAATTGTCCGTGATGAATTAACTGAATTAATGGGTGGAGAAAACAGTAAAATTGCTGTAGCTGACCGTCCGCCAACTATTATTATGATGGTTGGTTTACAAGGTGCAGGTAAAACAACAACGACAGGAAAGCTTGCCAACCTCTTACGGAAAAATTATAATCGTAAGCCGATGCTTGTAGCGTGTGACGTCTATCGACCGGCTGCGATCAAGCAACTGGAAACCCTTGGTAGTCAATTGGATATGCCTGTTTTCTCTCTAGGAACAGAGGCAAATCCGGTAGATATCGCCAAGCAGGCAATTGAAAAAGCGAAAGAAGACCATCATGACTATGTCATTATTGACACGGCTGGTCGTTTACACGTGGACACGGAATTAATGACAGAACTTGAGGAAATTAAGAAAATCGCAAACCCGGATGAGATATTCCTTGTTGTTGACGCCATGACTGGTCAAGATGCAGTTAATGTTGCAGAAAGCTTTAATGATCAGCTGGATATTAGCGGAGTTGTATTAACGAAACTCGACGGGGATACCCGAGGCGGTGCTGCATTATCCATTAAAGCGGTCACCGATAAGCCGATTAAATTTGCTGGTATGGGGGAGAAACTTGATCAGCTTGAACCTTTCCATCCTGAACGAATGGCTTCCAGAATTCTTGGAATGGGTGACGTCTTATCATTAATCGAGAAAGCCCAGACGAATGTTGATGAGAAACAGGCGAAAGCGTTAGAGGAGAAAATGCGTTCCATGTCTTTCACCTTTGACGATTTCCTGGAACAAATGGATCAAGTAAAACAAATGGGACCACTTGACGAACTACTAGGCATGCTGCCGGGTGCTGGTAAGATGAAAGGGTTGAAAAACGCCCAAATTGATGAAAAACAGCTCGCGCAGGTTGAAGCAATCGCTAAATCCATGACGAAAAAAGAGCGCCAGGAACCGGGTATTATTAACGCCAGCAGGAAGAAGCGAATTGCAAAAGGTTCTGGTACAACCGTTTCCCAGGTGAACCGGTTGCTCAAGCAATTTGATGAAATGAAGAAAATGATGAAGCAAATGACTAATATGCAAAAAGGGAAAAAGGGTAAAGGTGGCGGCTTCAAACTGCCATTTATGTAAAACAACGAAATTATTTTTGCATGTCATGTAAAAACCCTTTACAGACTATATATTTTCTGTTAGAATTTAAAATTGTGATTAACTATTATTGGAGGTGCAATCAATGGCTGTTAAAATTCGTTTAAAACGTATGGGTTCTAAAAGAAATCCATTTTACCGTATTGTTGTAGCAGATTCCCGCTCACCACGTGATGGACGTCAAATCGAACAAATCGGAACATATAACCCGGTAGTTAGCCCGGTTGAAGTTAAAATCGATGAAGAAAAAGCACTTAAATGGTTAGGTAATGGTGCTAAACCAAGTGATACAGTCCGCAATCTGTTTTCAACAGAAGGCATCATGCAAAAATTCCACGAGCAAAAAAATCAAGCAAAGTAGTGTGATACCATGAAAGCCCTAATCGAAACTATTGTCACTTCCCTCGTTGATTATCCAGAGGATATCAGCGTTACAGAAAGGGAAGAGGAAACGAAGATCGTTTATCATCTCAAAGTACATGAAGATGATGTTGGCAAAGTGATTGGCAAGAATGGACGTATTGCAAAAGCGATTCGAACCGTTGTTTATGCAGCAAAAACGGAAGAGAATAAGCGGATTTATTTGGATATCATGTAAAAAAGGGAAAGGGACCAGTGGTTCTTCTTTCCCTTTTGCACATTCTAACTGAATCATTTATCACGAATTAACAGTTTGTAATACCCCTATCTCTAAACAGGATTGAAGCCTAAGATGTGAAGGTGAGAGATATACAGTCCGTAAATCCCTGATTCTGTTCAACTAACATTCAGTGGGAGAGGTGAGGAAACCCCTACTGAATGAAGGTTCACTTTATCAGGATTAACCCTCTTTTTAAATAATATCCATAATTGATTTGGTAAAACGCCTGGAAGTGAGGGAAAACAGTGAAAATTATTAAAAGAGTTGAAGTGAGACAAATTATTACGGAAAAGAGCAAAGAGAAATTAAAGGCTCATTTATTTGATCAGAAAATGCGACTTGAACAAGAGTGTCAACAGTTACTTTTTGAGAAAAGAAAAATGCTTAATAAAAAAGGCGCTCATAAGCAAGAAGTTGAGCGGAAATTCCATCAAGAAGTTCAAAAACGGAAAGAGAAAATCGAACTAATTGAATTTAAGGAAGAGCAGCTCGAAGTCTTAGATTTAGGAAGTGAGATTGTCGAAGGGGAAGTTGAATCTCTTGTTGAAGTAGGTATTGGGACAAATTGGGAAGAGTTAATGAAGCAGCAGGCAATTGTTATAAAAGATAATATTGTTGTACGAATAGAAGAGTAGGTAGGTGCAGATATGGCTGACAAAATGTTTAATATTGGAAAAATCATCAACACACACGGTGTTCGAGGAGAAGTGAAAATAAAGCGGATTACTGATTTTGAAGAGCGGTTTAGAATTGGAGAAACCGTTTATATAAAGGACAAAGAAACGACGCTTCCACTCATTATTGCCAGTCATCGGATACATAAAGGATTCGATCTGATTACTTTCGAAGGTATGGATAACATCAATGATGTGGAAAAATATAAAGGACATTATTTACAGATCCATGAAGATCAGCAGACAGAGCTTGAGGAAAATGAATATTATTATCATGAAATTATCGGATGTACTGTATATACGACTGCTGACGAAAAGCTCGGTACAATTAAAGAAATACTTGCACCAGGCGCAAACGATGTCTGGGTTTTACAGCGCCCTGGTAAGAAAGATGCCTACATCCCTTATATTGAGTCTGTTGTGAAACGAATAGATGTTCAAGAAAAAAGCATTTTTATTGAACCGATGGAAGGACTGCTTGATTAATGCATATCGATATTTTGACATTATTCCCTGAAATGATGGAGGGGGTTTTCCAATCATCCATCTTGAAGAAAGCTCAGGAAAAAAATAAATTTTCGTATAATCTTGTTAACTTTCGAGATTACACGACGAATAAACATCGTAAAGTAGATGATTATCCTTATGGCGGAGGTGCTGGCATGGTACTTACGCCGCAGCCGGTATTTGATGCAGTAGATGCATGTCTGGAAGACAAAGCTACAAAGCCTCGAATTGTGCTCCTCTGTCCCCAAGGTGAACGTTATACGCAACAGAAAGCAGAAGAACTGGCGAAGGAAGAACATCTTATTTTTATTTGTGGACATTATGAAGGCTATGATGAAAGAATTCGTACAGGGCTTGCAACAGATGAAATCTCTATTGGAGATTATGTATTGACTGGTGGCGAGCTTGGGGCGATGGTTATTGTTGACAGTGTCGTTCGTCTTTTGCCTGATGTGCTTGGAAATGAAATCTCTGCAGTTGAAGATTCATTTTCAACAGGGTTATTAGAACATCCCCATTACACAAGACCTGCGACATTTCGCAACATGTCGGTTCCTGATGTTTTACTTTCTGGAGATCATGCGAAAATTGCAAGATGGCGAAAAACGGAGTCCCTAAACCGCACCCTTGAACGTCGCCCAGACCTCCTAGAAAACTATTTCTTTACAGAAGAAGAAAAGCAGATTCTAGACGAAATCAAACAAAATAAATCAATAGAATAACAAGACTGCGGACCTCCAGTATTACAATTTCACAGGGGAATCCAAATGTTTTTAGAAATGTGTTGAATACTATGCGGATTTATGCTATATTAGTTGTTGTGTTTATGCACGTATAAACGATGTTCCGCTGTTCCTTTAGAGAATGATGAACATTGGTTTGGAAGGAGTGAAGCAAATGCAAGAATTAATTGCAGAAATTACAAAAGATCAGCTTCGTACAGATCGTCCGGAATTCCGCCCGGGAGATACCGTGAAAGTTCACGTTAAAGTTGTTGAAGGTACACGTGAGCGTATCCAGATTTTCGAAGGCGTCGTTATCAAACGTCAAAACGGTGGTATCAGCGAAACATTCACAGTAAGAAAAATCTCTTACGGTGTAGGTGTTGAGCGTACTTTCCCAGTACATTCACCACGCGTTGACAAGATTGAAGTAACTCGTAAAGGTACTGTACGCCGTGCTAAGTTATACTACCTACGTAATCTACGTGGTAAAGCAGCGCGCATTAAAGAACGTCGCTAATTACAGAAATAATAAAAAGAAAGGAGCTTTGAGCACATGTTCAAGCTCCTTTTTTAATGCTCTAGTCGCTTATTCAATGTTATAATGAACATACTTATTGTTCAAACTTAATAAGGATAAGGAAATGTGAGTGTCGGAGGAGAACAGATGGCAAAGAAGAAGAAAAATGAATGGGTAGAATGGACGAAAGCATTATTGGTAGCACTTGGCCTCGCCTTTATTGTGCGGATGTTTTTATTCGCACCAATCATTGTAGATGGTCCATCGATGCTACCAACATTACATGACCGAGATCAGATGATCGTAAACAAATTTAGTTATTATTTTCATGATCCGGAACGATTTGATATCGTCGTATTTCACGCATCCTCACAAAAGGATTTCATTAAAAGAGTCATAGGACTTCCAGGCGAACATGTAGCAGTAATTGATGATGTACTGTATATTGATGGAGACCCTGTGGCGCAGGACTTTTTACGAGAAAACGACAGCGATGCAAACACCTTCGACTCTGTCCGTAATGATTTCTCTTTGGAGGAAATCCCGGGCAATTACGATGTTATACCGGAAGGGCATGTATTGGTGCTTGGAGATAATCGAGGAAATTCCACCGATAGTCGCATGATAGGACTAATTTCAATGGATCAAATTGTAGGAAAAACCAGTTTGATTTACTGGCCATTTGATCGAATTCAATTTGTAGGAGAGTAGGTGATCGCCATGCAAGTACAGTGGTTTCCAGGCCATATGGCAAAGGCAAGACGTGAAGTTGAAGGGAATTTAAGGCTTGTTGACTTCGTTATAGAGTTGCTCGATGCAAGGGCCCCCTTATCATCAGAAAATCCGATGTTGCACCAAATTGTGCAGAATAAGGATAAAATGGTTGTGCTTATGAAGCGAGACCTCGCAGATCCTAACGTTACTGCAGCATGGCTTACTTATTATAAAGAAAGAAACATTCCTGCTGTCGCTGTAGATGCTAGTAATAGAGATGATATGAAACAAGTCGTTCAGCTAGCGAAACAACTTGGAAAAAAGAAAATAGATCAGCTCGTGGCAAAGGGAATGAAAGCCCGACCGCACAGGGCTATGATATTGGGTATCCCAAATGTCGGCAAATCGACATTAATTAACCGCCTGGCGAACAGAAAAGCAGCTAAGACAGGGGACCGGCCCGGCATTACGAAACAACAGCTCTGGATAAAGATTAAGAAGGATTTTGAGTTACTTGATACACCCGGAATATTGTGGCCGAAATTTGAAGATCAAGTTGTCGGCTATCGGCTTGCCTCAATCGGCACAATAAAAGACCAAGTGATTTCCTTACAGGACATCGTCGTCTTTGTTATTAAATTTTTACAACGAAAATACCCTGATTTGTTACTAGAACGTTATGGCGTAGAAGCAGACCTTGATGACATGGTTGAAATATTTGAGCGTATCGGTAAAAAGCGCGGTGCATTGGAAAGCGGGGGCGAAGTTGATTTTGATAAAGTATCGGAATTAGTACTACGTGACCTGCGCAGTGGCAGAATAGGGAGGGTTTCATTGGAAGCACCGGATGACGTAAGTATGGAAGAATAATGATGGACAGAAATAAGGTGTATGTATGAGAGAGAAATCAATAGCTGTTATAAGACAGCTGTTTGAAAATGGGGAAATAACGGAGGAAATAGTCGAACAGTTAAAGCAGGATGATAGGAAAGGAGTCCAAGCACTCGTTCGAAAACATGCAAAATTACAGGAAAAGAAACAACAGCAAATCATTGCCTTCAGAGAAATGTGTTATTTTGAAAATGAGGCAAGAAATAGCGGCCGAAAGCTTGTCGCGGGAGTCGATGAAGCCGGCCGAGGGCCACTTGCTGGTCCAGTCGTTGCGGCATCCGTCATCTTACCACAAGATTTTAAGCTCCTCGGTTTAAATGATTCCAAACAACTGTCGGAAAAAGATCGTGATTACTTTTATGCAATTATTAAAGAACAGGCGATCAGCTATCATATTGCAGTTATCTCCAACGAAACAATCGATCAAATGAACATTTTAGAGGCGACTAAGCTCGCCATGTACGAAGCGGTTCGAGGTTTGGAGAAGCAGCCTAATCATGTATTAATCGATGCTGTCCAATTACCCGAACTCAAGATGTCGAGTGAAGCCATTATCAAAGGGGATGCGAGAAGCGTTTCAATCGCGGCTGCAAGTGTTCTTGCTAAAGTGACACGTGATCGTCTGATGAAAGAAATACATAATGAGTTTCCAATGTATGACTTTAATTCTAATATGGGTTATGGAACGAAAAAACATCTGGAAGGATTACAATCATACGGCATATCTCCCTATCACCGGAAATCCTTTGCCCCAATTCGTGAATTTATCACGTATTAACGGTCTGTAATACACCCACTGAATGAAGTTTCACTTTATCGGTTAAAAAGGAGGTTTCTCCATTGCAATTGTCGCAAATACTAAATTCAAATACATTAGAGCTTAACCGCACCGAGCGACAATCCCTTCGTCCTGGGCAAATCATCCAAGGTGAAGTATTGAAACTTTATCCTGAAAATAAAGCGGAAATTAGACTTGGTGGAAATCGTTTGATTGCAAGTTTACAAGTTGGTTTAGTGCTTGGTGGAAGCTATCATTTTCAGGTGGCTTCCACCGCTGGCTCGCTCCAGCTGCGTGTACTCGGTGAACAGTTGAAAAGGGATGATAAAGTTGATTTGTCCAAGCTTTTAAGGCAATTGGGAATAAAAACGACTAAGCACAATCTGCAATTATTGCAACTACTTATGCGCTATTCGGTTCCTTTCGATAAAAATGAACTTCAACAAGCAATAGAACTCTTAAAGGGTGAAAAAAATAAAACCCATGCAACAGCTGCATTAGTGGAAATGCTCGCAAATAAATTGCCAATGACTGAAACAATTCTCCAGTCGCTCGTTACAAGTAAAACTGTGACAGTCTCAGAGCAACTGAATGTTGTATTACAACAGGCTAACAATTTGTCATCCACCTTAAGAACTGATATCGCGCGACGTATAGAGGAAAACATTACAAGATTAAATGAGGCTCCACTTCCCTTTAATGAAGCATTAATGAAGGAAATAAACGTTCAGAATTCTGCGGATAACCAAACGTTATTCCGCGCTTTACAAGGGTTAGGCGTAATTTCAGCAAAAGTCGATTTTCCCGGCTGGGTTAAGGAGTGGAATAACTTTTTAGACATGCGGGCTAGTTCGCTAGAAAAAGGGCAAACGAGTCCAAGCCTTCCGTTCCGATTGAGTGAAGAAGAAGTCTTTCAGTTGTTTAACCGTTTGGATAGTGAAAGAAGCCGATTCCATGGTGCAGTACAACAGTTTTTAAATCGCTGGGAACCGCAATTAAAATTATTGCAAGTATCCGGGAATATGATACCGAAAGAATTAATTTTTGAAGTTCAACAAGACATAAATGAGACGTTTTTCCCTTTATTAGACCGGCAACTGGCGGGAGGGACGGAACAGGATGTTCTAGCAGTATTTCGGGGAATTCAGTCGCTCGGAAGCAAAGAAAATTTATCTTTATTAACTTCGCTCAGTAAACAAGCTAAAGATTCTGTGGAATTTCTTAACCTCGCTCCTAAGGAAAGATTTCTTGAACAAGTCCGCCAGTCTATTACCATGCTCGGGTTAAACTATGAGAATCGATTAGTAACGGAAAGAGACCCAGGAAATCTAAACGATACATTAAAAGGGCTGCTTCTCCAGCTTGCGTCAGGTGAAGACAATTCGGGAGCACAGCATCAGACTAAATTACTGCACTTGATTCAAGGCTTGCAATTGCAGAGTGTGAATGAGACACCTACGAATATCCAGGCTATGTTACAAGTACCGGCTGAACGTCTCGGACTTGTTAAAGATTTGATGATTGAACTGGAAGGAAAGAAAAATGATGAGGACAAAATCGATCCTGATTATTGTCGTATCCTCTTTTACTTGGAACTCGGGAATCTTAAAGAAACGGTTATTGATGTAAATATTCAGCAACGGTCGGTTTCATTGACGGTTTTTAATAATACACGAGGCATCCCGGGGGTTGCCAACTTATTTAAAGATATGCTTGGTGAAAATCTAGCAAACTTAAATTACCGTTTGACTTCCATTACTTTTAAAAAGCTGGAAGAAAAAGAGAACCTACCAGCTATTATGGATGAAAAATTGTCAGATAGCAGACAGGGAGTTGATTTTCGCATATGACTGAAAAGCGAAGAAGAGCGGTTTCATTGAGTTATAAACAGGATAAGCATAACGCTCCTATTGTCAGTGCTGCAGGGAAAGGTTATGTAGCCGAAGAAATTATAAAACTTGCAGAAGAGCATAATGTACCGATTGTCGAGGATGAGAGTCTTGTAGAGTTATTAGCTGAATTAAATGTAAATGAAGTGATACCTGAAGAACTTTATCAAGTTGTCGCGGAAGTATTTGCATTTATTTATCAAGCAGATCGCGAATATGCTGATAAATCATAAAGTGAACCTTCATTCAGTGGGGGATCTTACCCTCCCCACTGAATGTTAGTTGAACAGAATCAGGTATTTACGGACTGTATATCCCCGCCTTGACATTTTGAGCTTCCCTTATGTTTAGATGAGGGGATATTACAGACCGTTAATACGTGATAAAAATATGCAAGATTATTAACCGACTATCGCATATTTCTTGTGAAAACGGTTTTAATTTTATACAATGGAATTGCATTTATTATGTTGGGAGGATGAAAGATGAACATTCATGAGTATCAAGCCAAAGAACTACTACGTGAATTTGGCGTGAAGGTTCCTAGAGGATATGTTGCGTATACTGTTGATGAAGCAGTGGAAGCAGCTGAAAAGCTAGGAACGGACGTTAACGTAGTAAAGGCACAAATCCACGCGGGTGGACGAGGCAAAGCCGGAGGGGTAAAAGTAGCTAAAAATATGGAAGAGGTTCGTACATATGCAGAGGAAATCCTAGGCAAAGTTTTAGTTACACAACAAACTGGACCAGAAGGCAAGGAAGTGAAACGGCTTTTAATTGAAGAAGGTTGCGATATCCAAAAAGAATACTATATTGGTGTCGTCTTAGACCGAGCAACTTCACGTGTTGTCATGATGGGCTCTGAAGAAGGCGGTACGGAAATTGAGGAAGTCGCAGAAGCAACACCGGAAAAAATCTTCTATGAGGTTGTTGATCCGGTAGTAGGACTCATGCCTTATCAAGCCCGCCGTATGGCATTTAATATGAATATTCCTCATGATTTAATAAACAAAGCGGTCGGTTTCATGACTGCATTATATGAAGCTTTTGTAGCAAAAGACTGCTCGATTGCAGAGATTAATCCACTTGTTACAACTGGTGACGGGAATGTTCTTGCACTCGATGCTAAGCTGAATTTTGATGAAAACGCACTTTATCGCCAGCCGGAAGTGCAAGAACTTCGCGACTTGGATGAAGAAGATGAAAAGGAAATCGAAGCAAGCAAACATGACTTGAGCTATGTTTCCCTTGATGGGAATATCGGCTGTATGGTAAATGGTGCAGGGCTTGCGATGTCTACCATGGACATTATCAAATATTATGGCGGCGAACCGGCTAACTTCCTCGATGTTGGTGGTGGTGCAACAGCTGAAAAAGTTACCGAAGCATTTAAAATCATACTTTCTGACGAGAATGTGAAAGGTATTTTTGTCAATATCTTTGGTGGCATTATGAAGTGTGATGTTATCGCTGAAGGGGTTGTGGCTGCTACAAAGGAAGTTGGCTTGCAAATTCCTTTAGTAGTCCGTTTAGAAGGAACAAACGTAGATTTAGGTAAGAAAATTCTAAATGAATCTGGCTTAAATATCACTTCTGCAAGCTCTATGGCGGATGGAGCACAGAAGATTGTTTCTCTAGTAAAATAATTCGAAATCAATCTATGAAAATTGGAAAATAGAGAAAGGGCGGACAAACTAAATGGGTGTATTTGTTAATAAAGATACAAAAGTAATTGTCCAAGGCATTACCGGTGGAACTGCTAGATTCCACACGAAACAAATGCTTGAATACGGGACAAAAATCGTAGGAGGAACTTCACCGAAAAAAGGTGGTTCAGAAGTGGAAGGTGTGCCTGTTTTTAACACCGTTCAGGAAGCGGTTGATGCGACAGGTGCGAATGCGTCTGTAATCTATGTACCAGCACCGTTTGCGGCTGACGCAATCATTGAGGCAACGGATGCTGAACTTGATTTAGTCATCTGTATTACAGAGCATATTCCAGTACTTGATATGGTAAAAGTGAAGCGCTATATGGAAGGGAAGAAAACTCGTTTAATCGGCCCGAACTGTCCGGGTGTTATTACAGCTGACGAGACAAAGATTGGAATTATGCCTGGATATATCCATAAAAAAGGCCATATCGGAGTCGTTTCTCGTTCGGGAACACTTACTTACGAAGCAGTACATCAGCTGACACAGGCTGGTTATGGCCAAACTTCCGCTGTTGGTATTGGCGGGGACCCAGTTAATGGTACTGACTTTATTGATGTCCTTGATGCCTTTAATAAGGATCCGGAAACGGAAGCAGTGATTATGATCGGGGAAATCGGCGGAACTGCTGAAGAAGAAGCGGCAGAATGGATAAAAGATAATATGACGAAACCAGTAGTAGGCTTTATTGGTGGAGCAACTGCACCCCCAGGAAAACGGATGGGACATGCTGGTGCTATCATCTCCGGCGGAAAAGGTACAGCCGAAGAGAAGACCCGCGTCATGAAAGATTGTGGCATTACTGTTGCTGACACACCTGCTGTTATGGGTGAAACGATGATTAAAGTATTGGAAGAAAAGGGCTTAGCTGAAAAGTGTAAAACCCTTTAATAAAATGAAAGAGGGCTGAAAGTACGCTTTTAGCCCTCTTTACTAATAAAAAGGATGTGAGGACAGTGAAGAATATTCGTTATCGATTGATTCATGTCCATCTGACGAATATAGCAAGCAGGAAAATGATTTATCGTTTTATGCTGAAAGATCCAACTCTAGCCTCGCTTTATGAAATGACCCCAACAGAATTAAACCAGCATTTTTCCCTTCGTATCGACACAGCAAATAAGCTCCATGCTCGCCTAAAAGATCCCGAATTAAAAAAACGCTTTATTGATGTGATAAAGCAATATAAGATCATTACAATAGTTGACGAGGCCTATCCATCCATGTTAAGAAAAATAAAAGATGCTCCGCTTGTACTCTATGCTTGTGGGGATATATCTTTATTAAAGCAAAGTAAAATATTAAGTGTCATCGGTTCCCGCAAACCATCTGGTGAGGCAATCCCGAAAATGGAGCATATCCTTCGTCCGTTGGTGCGGGATGAATGGGTAATCGCAAGTGGTATGGCAAAGGGAATAGATGGCTATGCTCATCAACTTACACTCGACCATCACCATAAAACAATTGCTGTTTTGGGTGGTGGCTTTGAATATATTTACCCGAAGGAACATATTACATTATTTAATGAGATAAGGAGAAGCGGCCTTGTTATTAGTGAATATCCTCCTTTTGTGCGACCGGCGAAACATCATTTTCCAGAGAGGAACCGGATTATAAGTGGGATATCCTTTGGCATACTGGTGATTGAAGCGATGGAAAGAAGCGGGACGATGATAACGGTTGAACAGGCGCTTGATCAAGGAAGAGAAGTCTTCGCCGTTCCAGGATCACCCCTCATTCCTCAAACTAAAGGCTGTCACCTCCTTATCCAAGAAGGAGCCAAACTAACGCAACATGCCAGTGACATTCAAGAAGAATGGCTATCACAACAACAATTAGACAACTACAAAGTTGTGCGTTAACTCACAGGAATTCTACTGGGTCCCTCGAAAAGCGAATGTAGTTCCTTCTATTATAATGTCACTTTTTTACCATTAAAACGCTGATTTTTTAAAAGTGTAAATAGTACTTTTAGATAATAAGTTTGACAAAAGCTCTGTAAGTCATTAGTATAAGTGAAGATTTCATTTTTAAACCTCATCTTAGGAGGAAATGTTATGTCAGATTACTTAGTGATTGTTGAGTCGCCAGCAAAGGCGAAGACAATCGAACGATATTTAGGAAAAAAATATACTGTAAAAGCTTCAATGGGACATGTCCGTGATTTGCCAAAAAGCCAAACGGGTGTAGACGTGGAAAATGACTATGCCCCCAAATATATAACAATCCGTGGTAAAGGCGAAGTGTTAAAAGAACTGCGCAAAGCCGCGAAAAAAGCAAAGAAAATATACCTGGCAGCTGACCCGGACAGAGAAGGGGAAGCTATCGCATGGCACCTAGCCCATGCCTTAAAAGTTGATGAAGACTCCGATTGCCGTGTTGTGTTCAATGAAATTACAAAAGACGCAATTAAAGAGTCATTTAAACACCCACGATCAATTGATCATGATTTGGTTGACGCACAACAAGCAAGACGAATACTCGACCGGCTCGTCGGTTACAATATCAGTCCTTTACTTTGGAAGAAAGTGAAAAAAGGATTAAGTGCAGGAAGAGTTCAATCTGTCGCATTGAAAATGATCATTGACCGAGAAAAGGAAATCGTTAACTTTAAACCAGAGGAATATTGGACGATTGAAGCTTTATTTCAAAAAGAAAAAGAAACATTTGAAGGTAATTTCTATGGCGTGGACGGAAAAAAGCAGGAATTAAAGTCTGAAGAAGATGTGCAAAACATCCGGAAAAAACTTACCGAAGATTATTTCCGTGTAGAAAAAGTAAATAAACGGGAACGAAAAAGGAATCCTGCTAAACCGTTTATTACATCATCCCTGCAACAAGAAGCTGCAAGAAAGCTGAACTTTAGAGCAAGAAAGACGATGATGGTTGCCCAGCAGCTTTATGAAGGGATCGATTTAGGAAGGAAGTCTGGCGGGATTACAGGACTCATCACTTATATGCGTACAGATTCCACCAGAATTTCTGAGACAGCGAAAGAAGAAGCGAAAGGCTATATTGAAGAGAAGTATGGAAAAAAATTTATAGGTTCACAAAAAAGTTCAGCAAATAAACCGGGAGCACAAGATGCCCACGAAGCAATTCGCCCGACGTCCGTAATGCGTGATCCCCGTTCTTTAAAAGAGGTACTCTCTAATGATCAGTACCGACTTTACAAACTAATTTGGGAAAGATTTATTGCGAGTCTTATGTCACCTGCAGTAATGGATACTGTGACTGCTCATTTACTAAATAATGACGTTGAATTTAGAGCAACTGGTTCCCAAATCAAGTTCGAGGGCTTTATGAAAGTTTATATCGAAGGTACCGACGATAATAAAAAGGTGGAAAATAAATTACTTCCAGATCTGGAAGAAGGAATGAAGATTGAAGCAAAAGAAATTGATCCGAAGCAACACTTCACACAACCACCGCCGCGATATACAGAGGCACGCCTCGTCCGTGCAATGGAAGAATTAGGGATTGGTAGACCGTCTACCTATGCACCTACCCTTGACACGATTCAGCGAAGAGGCTATGTGTCTATTGATAATAAAAGATTCATTCCAACAGAGCTTGGAACAATTGTAAATGACGCTGTAGAAGAGTTTTTCCCAGAAATAATCGATGTAGATTTTACAGCTGATATGGAAAAAGATTTGGATGCAATTGAAGAAGGTAAAACAGGCTGGGTGGAAGTAATTGATAACTTCTACAAAGACTTTGAGAAGCGTCTAGATTTCGCTGAGAAAGAAATGGAAAAAATCGAGATTAAAGACGAACCTGCTGGTATTGAATGTGAGAAATGTGGCCATGAAATGGTCTATAAAATGGGAAGATACGGTACGTTCATCGCTTGTTCGAATTTCCCGGATTGCCGTAATACGAAGCCAATATTAAAAGAAATCGGTGTAGACTGTCCGAAATGTAAAGAAGGAAATATTGTTGAGCGTAAATCGAAAAAACGCCGAGTATTCTATGGCTGTGACCGATTCCCAGAATGTGATTTCGTATCTTGGGACAAACCAATCGCACGTCCTTGTCCGAAGTGTGAATCTTTACTAGTTGAAAAGAAAGTGAAAAAAGCAACCCAAGTACAATGTACAAATTGTGATTATAAAGAAGTCGAACAAAGCTAGCTGTTCATTCCGATGAGCAGCTTTATTTTTTTGCTAAAATTATGAATACATAAGGAATAGAATGGTAATAGTGATAATAACGAAAGAATCTTTATTATTTCATTAGATTAATTTTGTAAAATGTGAGATACTATACAACGGTAAAAATTTAGACTCTTATCTAATAAGTCATTCACAAAATGTTCACCAAATTGTATTTTTCAAAATAAATTAAAATACTCTTGATTGACTATATATTATCCTAGGCATATAATTGTTTAGTGGCGGGCATGATTCGGGCTTAGAAGTGGAAAGATAAGTCAAATTATTTCGATATGCAGTAATATAGACCGATTCTGAATTTTGTTTTTATTTTGGTAAATTAATTGATTTCAAACATAGGCTATGTTATTATTTATTCAGGAAAATGATGGGGTGAAGAATTGGAGGATTTTGTACAAAAAAGTCAAGGATTTGTAGCATATCTTCAAATAGAAAAAAATGCTTCCCCTTATACAATTGAATATTATCAAGATGATCTGCAATCCTTCTTTCATTTTTTAAAGGGAGAAGGGATAACGAGCCTTAAGGACGTTGATCCACAAGTTGTTCGTGTTTATTTAACCCAATTGTTTAACCAGGCGTTGTCGAGAAAATCCGTATCACGAAAAATATCATCCCTGAGAAGCTTCTATAAATATTTGGAAAGGGAAGATGATACGTATACGAATCCTTTCGTTCATATTCATTTGCCAAAACAAGAACGCGCTGTTCCCGGATTTTTATATATGGAGGAACTGGAGAAACTGTTTGAAGTAAATGATATGGCTGACCCATTAGGTCAACGTGATCAGGCATTACTGGAAATTTTATACGGAACTGGGATACGGGTTAGTGAATGCCAAGGCTTACTGCTTGAGGATATCGATTTTTCTGTAGGGACGATATTAGTAAGAGGTAAGGGGAGAAAGGAAAGGTATGTACCCTTTGGCCGATTTGCAGAGATTGCTCTCGAAACATATTTGACAGAGGGCCGGGTATTATTGTTGGAGAAGGCGAAAAGTAATACGGATGCCGTTTTTTTAAATGCCAGGGGCGCGCCCCTTACAACAAGAGGGATTCGTCTCATCTTAGATAAAATGGTGGATAAAGCGGCATTAACAATTAATCTCCATCCACATAAATTACGTCATACATTTGCGACTCATCTATTGAATGAAGGGGCAGATTTGCGTACTGTGCAGGAATTATTAGGTCATGAAAATTTGTCTTCCACCCAAATCTATACGCATGTTACAAAAAGTCATTTGCGCGATATTTACATGAAGACACATCCGCGGGCAAATGATAAATAGTTAATCGGGACGCGAGGTGAAGAAGATGTCAAATGAGATGCATGCTACAACCATTTTTGCCATTCAACATAATGGAAGTTGTGCGATATGTGGAGACGGTCAGGTTACACTAGGAAATGCAGTAATTATGAAACACCGGGCGAAAAAGATCCGTAAATTATATAATGAGCAAGTATTGGCTGGATTTGCAGGTTCAGTAGCGGATGCTTTCACCCTTTTTGAAAAATTCGAGAGCTATTTGAATGCATATAACGGTAATTTGACCCGAGCAGCTGTCGAACTTGCTAAAGAGTGGCGCAGTGACCGGGTCCTCCGGAAGTTAGAAGCCATGCTGATTGTTATGAATAAAGAAAGTATGTACCTTGTATCAGGAACAGGAGAAGTAATTGAGCCCGACGATGGGATTCTTGCAATCGGTTCAGGAGGAAACTATGCATTAAGTGCTGGTAGAGCTCTTGTGAGACACTCGAATAGTTTGTCTGCTGAACAAATAGCGAGAACTGCTCTTGAGGTGGCTGGAGAAATTGATGTATATACGAATGACCAACTCACCTTAGAGGTACTCAATTAATAGGAGGTATTTCCAAAGTATGGGAATGGAGCTTACTCCAAGACAAATTGTTGAACAATTGGATAAATACGTTATCGGGCAAAAGAGTGCAAAGCGATCTGTTGCCGTTGCCCTCCGGAATCGTTATCGACGCATGCAACTGGACGATACGATTAAAGAAGAAATTGTGCCGAAGAATATTTTAATGATCGGTCCTACTGGTGTAGGTAAAACCGAAATTGCCCGCAGGCTTGCGAAAATGGTAAAAGCGCCTTTCATTAAAGTTGAAGCAACGAAATTCACAGAAGTCGGTTACGTCGGTAGAGATGTGGAATCGATGGTTCGGGATCTCGTTGAAATGTCCGTCCGCATGGTGAAAGAAGAAAAGCTTGTGAATGTGCAAGAAGCGGCCGAGAAGGAAGCGAATAAACGATTGGTTAATTTGCTCGTTCCGCAAACTAAGAAACAGACACAGATGAAGAATCCTTTTGAAATGCTTTTCACAAACCAATCAGCAAGCGATGATGTGGGTACAGATGATCCTAAAGACGCAGAAATCAGGAATAAGCGTGAGCAAGTTGAACGAATGCTTGCCCTTGGAGAAATGGAAGACAAAATCGTTACGGTAGAAATTGTTGAGACACCACCTTCCATGTTTGATATGCTGCAAGGTTCGGGCATGGAGCAAATGGGGATGAATATGCAAGATGCCCTTGGACAATTTATGCCAACGAAAAAGAAGAAGCGTAAACTGCCGGTCCGTGAAGCAAGGGAAGTGCTAACGCAACAAGAAGCACAGAAACTTGTCGATATGGAAGAGGTTGCTCAGGAAGCAACAAAGCGTGCAGAACAGACTGGAATTATCTTTATCGATGAAATCGATAAAGTAGCTGGTGGCGGGAGTGAGCAAGCAAATGTCTCCCGAGAAGGTGTCCAGCGGGATATCTTACCGATAGTTGAAGGATCCACAGTCGTTACAAAACATGGTCCAGTTAAAACAGACCATATTTTATTCATTGCTGCAGGTGCCTTCCATATGTCGAAACCATCTGATTTAATTCCCGAACTTCAGGGGAGATTCCCGATTCGGGTGGAATTGGAGAAGCTATCGGTAGAAGATTTCAAGCAGATACTGACAGACCCTTCAAATGCGCTGACAAAGCAGTATGAAGCATTATTACAAACGGAAGAAATCACGATAGTATTTAAAGAGGATGCCATTGAGCGTCTCGCGGAGGTTGCTTATCAAGTCAACCAAGATACCGATAATATCGGGGCACGGAGACTTCATACTATTCTTGAGAAGTTATTAGAAGATTTATTGTTTGAAGCTCCAGATATTACAATGGAAACAATTGAAATAACTTCGGCGTATGTCGATCAAAAATTAGGCAATATTGTAAAGAACAAAGACTTAAGTCAATTCATCTTATAAAATAAAACACAAATGGAGGATTTCTAATGAAACTATTAGACAGAGCAAGAAAAATTAATGCAATGTTACAAAAAACAGCAGGTAAATCAGTGAACTTCAATGAGATGTCCGCTACATTACGTGACGTAATTGGTGGCAACATCTATATCGTAAGCAGAAGAGGGAAACTTCTTGGGGTTGCGGTAAGTCAAGAGATTGAAAATGAACGTATGAAGCAAATGCTAGAGGAAAGACGTTTTCCTGAAGATTATACACAAGGTTTATATAATGTTTATGAAACAACAGCAAACCTTGACATTAACAGTCCGCAAACCGTGTTCCCTGAAGAGAACAAAGAGCTCTTTAAAGATGGGCTGACAACAATTGTCCCAATTCTTGGTGGGGGAGAGCGCCTTGGAACATTGATTCTCGGACGTGTAGAAAATGCTTTCAATGATGACGATTTACTTTTGGCTGAATATGGTGCAACAGTTGTCGGAATGGAAATTCTCCAGGAGAAATCCGAAGAAATTGAAATGGAAGCAAGAAGTAAAGCTGTTGTTCAAATGGCTATCAGCTCCCTTTCTTATAGTGAGCTAGAAGCGATCGACCATATCTTTGAAGAATTGAACGGTAATGAAGGTCTACTCGTTGCAAGTAAAATTGCCGACCGTGTAGGTATTACTCGTTCAGTGATTGTGAACGCACTCCGTAAGTTGGAAAGTGCTGGAGTAATCGAGTCTCGTTCATTAGGTATGAAAGGAACATATATTAAAGTTTTAAATGATAAATTCTTAGTCGAACTTGAGAAATTACGTTCCAGATAAGTTGATGTTAAAATCAATACACAAAGGCGCAAGTGCCCGTTAAGCAACGTACAAACTGGAGCACTCCGGAATGAGATGAAGGAAACATGCCCCTTTAGGGGTATGTCGCTGTTGGGCTTTAGCCCGTATTTAAGCGGCCCTCCTTTAGTTCTGAGTTGATGTTGACTTATCGATTGAAGGAGTGTGAAGTTTGATAGTTGCTGGGCGCTGGAGCCGGACGTGGCTAGCCCTGGATACCTAAGTATCACAGCATTTTGATTTTATGGTTTCTTATACATAAACAAATGGAAAACATGAAGGAATTGTTTTCCATTTGTTTATTTTTTGTCAAATTTACTTATAGGTACATAAAGGTTTTAATTCGTTTCAACTAAATCTTTTGACACATGTATAAAGAACTGTGTTATAATAAGTTGTCGAACTTTGATTGGATTTCTATGCAAAAAAACGAATTTATTTATCTGATTTCTGTCGAATGTCGGTATAAATCAAGTAAAAAAATACTTTAGTTCTAGTTCTTTATGACTGTTTTGTCGAATTGTGTTAGAAAAACATGAAAAAGATAGACATTCTATAGGAATTAAATTACAATATGCGTAGTAGTAATTTATTAGTTGACCGAACCAATAGCAAATTGGACATAGGAGGAAAAATCGTATGGATTTATATGGCGGAACCATTTCGAATTTGGAAAGTTCGCTAGATTATGCTTCAGCTAGAAACCGGACGATTTCCAACAACATCGCAAATGCGGACACCCCTGGTTATAAGTCGCAGGACGTTGTTTTTAAACATGTGCTTCGTGATGAAATGAACAGCCAAATTCAAGCGAAACGAACACACCCACGGCATATTCCGTTTTCTAGTTCAAAAGGACCGAATCACCAAATGGTTACCAATAAAAACACAATGTATCAGCATAACGGGAACAATGTGGATATTGACAAAGAAATGACGGAACTTGCAAAAAACCAAATCTATTATAATGGTTTGATCGATCGGATCAACGGAAAGTTTGGCAGCTTGCAAACAGTTATAAGAGGAGGTAATTAAAGTTGTCGATCTTCCATAGCATTAATACGAGCGGCAGTGCATTAACTGCTCAGCGTCTTAGAATGGATGTTGTTTCATCAAATATCGCAAACAGCGAATCGACCAGATCCAGAGTGGATGAAAATGGTGAGTGGGAACCGTATCGCAGGAAGATGGTTTCCTTTCAAAATGAAGGAGCAAGCTTCCGTTCCCATCTACAGGCTGCAAATAATAAAGCGAATGGTACAGAAGGAGTGCGAGCTTCCGTAATTACAGAAGACGAAACACCCTTTAAGATGGTTTTTAATCCAAATCACCCAGATGCTGATGAAGCAGGCTACGTAGCAATGCCAAATGTAGATCCATTGCAAGAAATGGTTGATCTTATGAGTGCCACTAGGTCTTACGAAGCGAACATAACCGCTTTGAATGCAAGTAAAGGACTACTAATGAAAGCACTCGAAATTGGAAAATAGAAGTGTAAGGAGCAGGTAATATGAATATTCAGCTCAATCCCCATATGAAAGTACAACCGGACATGGCAGTGAATAATCGGGCCACTCCGGCGGAAGCCCAAGCAAATTTTGCAAACACGTTAAAGGGTGCTATCGAGAATTTGAATGAATTGCAAGTTGAATCCGATAGAATGACAGATAAACTCGCTTCAGGAGAAGTACAAGATTTGCATCAAGTCATGATAACCGCCCAAAAAGCGAGTATCACACTTGAGACGACGGTAAAATTACAGCAAAAAGCAATTGATGCCTATAACGAAATAATGCGGATGCAAATATAATGTAAAACGACTATCGAAGAATATACATAGTATGTAACTATTTGATAAGCAGTGTATAGTGGTGGAGGATTTTATGAAGGAAAAGTTATTGAAATGGAAAGAGTCATTTACAGCGTTTTGGAGAAATCGTTCAAAACAGCAAATGATATACATTGGATCGGCCGCAGGCATCCTTATCGTTATTATCGGCATCTCTTTTTACATGTTTAGCTCGAATGAAAGATTTGTGCCATTATATTCTAATTTATCCATTCAGGAAACGAGTCAAATAAAAGCTGAACTTGATACAAGAAGTGTGCCTTATGAGTTAAAGGATAGCGGTACGACCATAACCGTGCCTGAAGACCGAGTAGATACATTACTTGTTGAACTTGCCGGACAAGGGCTACCGAGTAGTGGGAATATTGATTATTCTTTCTTCAGTGAGAACTCATCTTTCGGGACTACAGATAATGAGTTTAATATGATGAAACTAGATGCGATGCAAACGGAATTAGCGAATTTAATTACAAGTATAGATGGCATCCAAAGTGCAGAAGTAATGATTAATCTGCCGGAACAGACTGTATTTGTTGGCGAGGATACAGGGGAAACAACTGCAGCGATTGTGCTCGAAACGCAACCAGGCTATCAGTTTGAAGAACATCAGATTCGTGCCCTTTATCATTTAGTATCAAATGCAGTTCCGAATTTATCAAAAGAAAATATTGGGATCATGAATCAGTATTTTGAGTACTATGACCTTGAAAACAATTCCCAATATGCAGTTCAAAATGCCCACGATTATCAACAAACCGTAAAAAAAGAAGTGGAGCGTGATGTCCAGCGTAGGCTGCAGCAGATGTTAGGGGCAATGGTTGGGCTTGATAACGTGATTGTGTCGGTTACCGCAGATATCGACTTCACACAGGAAAACCGGGTAGAAGAATTAGTTGAACCGGTTGATATTGAAAACATGGAAGGTCTTCCGGTGAGTTTAGAAACTATTCAGGAATCCTATACGGGAGACGCGGGTGAAGGTGGTGTCCCTGGAAGTGGCGAGAATGATGTGACAAACTACCCAGGTGCAGTAGCTGGAGAAGGTGGAGATTATGAGTTTGATAAGGAAGCAATCAATTATGAGTTTAATCGAATTCGTAAAGAAATTGTGGAAAGTCCCTATAAAATTCGTGACCTCGGTATTCAAGTTGCAGTCGACCGCGTGAAAGAAGGAGATGAAGAGAATCCGCAATTTCTGACGCAACAGGAGCAAAATGCGGTAGAAGAAGGAATATCATCGATTCTTGCCTCCATTCTCAACACGTCAATCGACACAGAAGACGGCGAGGTAGACCCAGAGGATAAATTCTCCATTGTCTTTCAGGAATTCTCGGGTAATCCCATTATAGAAGAAGCGGAAAGTGCCGCTATTCCTACTTGGGTTTATATTGTTGCGGGAATTTTATTCTTACTCATTCTGGTGTTAGTCGGATTGCTAATACGGAATAGACGAGCATCTGAGCCAGAATCAGTAGAAGTAGAAGAAGAAGCTCCGCGTAGAGAAGTTACGCAAAAGGTTCCTGATTTACCCGAACAAGATGAATCAGAATCAGTTGTTCGCAGGAAGCAATTAGAGAAGATAGCCGAGGAAAAACCGGAAGACTTTGCTAAATTATTAAGAAGCTGGATTGGCGAGGATTAGGAGGAAAGTGTTCATGGCAAGACAGAAACTTACCGGGAAACAAAAAGCGGCGATTCTATTAATCTCGTTAGGTCCCGATGTTTCCGCTCAAGTTTATAAACATTTAACGGAAGAAGAAATCGAGAAGCTAAGCTTAGAGATTTCTTCCGTTAAACGGGTGGATTCGGAAATGAAAGAAGAAGTTATTGAACAATTTCATCAAATAGTAATCGCTCAGGATTATATTACGCAGGGTGGTATCGGTTATGCGAAAACGGTTCTTGAAAAAGCTTTTGGTAAGCAGGAGGCTACTTCTATTATCAATCGCCTTACCTCATCCTTACAGGTAAGGCCTTTTGATTTTGCTAGAAAGGCGGATCCCCAGCAAGTGCTTAACTTTATTCAAAATGAACACCCTCAGACAATTGCATTAGTGCTGTCTTACCTAGAACCGGAACAATCGGGGCAAATTCTTTCCGAACTGCCACAAGACGTACAGGCAGATGTCGCAAGAAGAATCGCAACGATGGATTCCACTTCGCCTGAGATCATTGCTCAAGTAGAGCGTGTGCTAGAGAATAATCTATCGGCATCATTAACAGAGGATTATACACAAACGGGTGGCATCCAAGCAGTAGTAGAAGTGCTGAATGGGGTTGATCGTAGTACAGAACGAACTATTCTCGACACTCTAGAAGCACAAGATCCAGAGCTTGCTGACGAGATTAAAAAACGTATGTTTGTCTTTGAAGATATCGTTATTCTGGATAACCGGGCAATTCAGCGTGTTATCCGAGAAGTCGAAAATGATGACCTCCGTCTTGCACTGAAGGTTGCAAGTGAGGAAGTGAAAGGTGTTATTTTCACTAACATGTCTGAACGGATGGCGGAGACCTTTAAAGAGGAAATGGAATATATGGGACCAGTTCGTTTACGTGATGTGGAAGAAGCCCAAATGCGAATCGTTGCAACAATCCGCAGACTAGAAGATATTGGTGAAATTGTTATCGCGAGAGGTGGGGGTGACGACATCATTGTCTAGAGCGATGGAATCAAATGAACTTCCAAAACGAGAAATTAAAGTTAAGCCGATTGAATATATGAGAAAACAGTCGTCAGAAAAAGAATCAGAAGAAGCAGCCGAAAACGTGTTAGCGTATCTTCAACAAGCAGAAGAAGAGCTAGAACAAATAGAGCAACGGAAGGCGACGATGCTTGCCGAAGTACAGACGGAAATCAGCAAAGCGCGGGAAAACTGGGAAGAAGAAAAAGCTGTACTCATGGAAACTGCCGAGAAGGCTGGGTACGAAGCTGGTTTCCAAGCGGGAAAGAAAGCAAGCATAGAACAGTACGAATCTCTACTAGCTAAGGCCAACAGCATTGTCGACCTTGTTAAAGTTGACTATCAAAAGACTTTAGAGCAGACAGAATATGTCATTACCGACATTGCTATTCATACAGCAGAAAAAATTCTTGGTGAAAAACTGAACGAATCACCTGAAAAGTTCTTAGAAATTGTCAGACTGGCATTAAAGGAAATCAACGATCAATCCGTTGTATCCATCTATCTTCATCCTAATAATTATGAAACTGTGTTGGCGCAAAAGACTGAACTGAAGCGGATGCTAGAGAAAGATACGAAACTATCTCTATACATAGATGAAGAGTTACCGGAAAATAGTTGCATCATCGAACATCCTTTTGGGCAAATCGATGCATCCATCGACACCCAGCTCGAAGCAATCCGCAACGTTTTAAAAGAATTAGTAATGGAGCATGAATAATGATAGTAGAAGACTATATTCAAGCGATTGAAAATGCTGATCCTTATAAACGCTATGGTAAAGTTTCGCGTGTTGTTGGAATAATGATTGAATCACTCGGACCTGAAGCAAACATAGGAGAGGTCTGCTATATTCATTCTGCGACAAAGAAACGGAACCCGATACTAGCGGAGGTAGTAGGATTTAATAACGAGAATATTATCCTCATGCCATACAGTGAAGTGACGGAGATTGGTCCGGGATGTTTAGTCGAATCGACCGGAAAACCTTTAACGATTAAAGTGGGTAGAGGGTTGATAGGTACGGTGGTAGATTCGCTCGGTAACCCGCTTGATGGCTCTCCGTTACCTAAGGGATTGTCCAGTTATTTGACGGAACAAGCGCCACCAAACCCACTAGAAAGACCGCCGATTCATGAGGCGAATCAAGTCGGTGTTAAAGTTATTGATGCCCTGCTTACGATGGGGAAAGGTCAACGTGTCGGTTTATTCGCAGGAAGTGGTGTGGGAAAAAGTACTTTACTAGGCATGATTGCTAGAAACAGTAATGCAGATATTAATGTCATTGCATTAATCGGAGAGCGGGGCAGAGAAGTGCGAGAATTTATCGAAAAAGATTTAGGCCCAGAAGGTTTGGCAAAATCTATCGTAGTTGTCGCCACATCTGACCAGCCTGCACTTATGCGAATTAAGGGTGCTTATACCGCTACCGCTATTAGTGAATATTTTCGGGAACTTGGTTTTCAAGTTAATTTACTAATGGATTCTGTTACCCGTGTTGCCATGGCGCAACGGGAAATTGGTCTTGCCGTCGGTGAACCGCCGACTACGAAAGGATATACCCCGTCTGTGTTTTCCATCTTGCCCAAATTACTGGAACGAACAGGTACGAATGCATTAGGTGCAATTACCGCATTTTACACCGTTCTTGTCGACGGAGACGATATGAATGAACCGATCGCGGATGCTGTTCGAGGGATATTAGACGGACACTTTGTAATGGACCGGAAATTAGCGGAGCGCGGCCAATATCCCGCAATCAATGTATTGAAATCAATCAGCCGTGTCATGAACCAAATAGCAAGTCCAGAGCACAAGCAAGTGGCCAGTGAGATACGTTCTTTGATGGCGACATATGAAGAAAATAGTGAATTAATCCATATCGGAGCGTATAAGAAAGGCTCCAACCAAGAGATTGATCGTGCTATTACGTATTATCCGAAAATCCAGCATTTTTTAAAGCAAGATGTTCAGGAAGATAATACTATAGAAGAAGCGATTGATATGATGAGCCAGAGCATTAATGGAGGAATGTCCTGATGTCACAAACCGTCTCATTAACGAAATTATTGAATGTTCGAGAAAATGAGAAAAAAGTTGCACAGAAAGCATTTTTAAATTCACAGGAAGCTTTTGAAAAAGTAGCTACAAAGCTATACGAGCTTCTCAAGAAAAAGGAAATGGCAGAAGAATCCTATGATGAATTTATTCAAGATCAGACACCACTTGAACGTATTAAAGAACAGATTACGTATATTGAGAATCTGAATGATGCAATCATCCATTTGCAAAGAGAAGTACAATTTGCAAGAACTCAAATGGAACAGAAACAACAGCATTTAACAGATGCGCATATTGAAGTGAAGAAGTTCGAAAGCATTATCGAAAAACGAAAACAACAGGAAACAGACAGAAGAGCAAAGCTGGAAAAAGCGTTTATGGATGAAATTTCAATCAACCAATACTTAAGTAATCAAAAATAGGTGAATTAAATGGCCAGTAACATGAACAATGAAAGAAAGAAAATTAATCCTGTCCTATGGCTGTTATTTGCGGTCATTATTCCTCTTCTCATCATTATTGTGATTATCGTTGTCATCTTAAACTTTGCCGGATTCAGTGTTGTGGATTGGACAAAGGAGAAGGGAAGCGAGCTTCCTGTTATATCAAACTTTATAACAAGTCCAGATGAGGATGCTCTGGAAAAGGAGGCTTCCCGTTTAACGGAGGAACTGGAAACAAAGTCAGACGAACTGGAGCAGATGGAGAGTTATATAGCTGACCTTGAAGCAACGCTTGATCAAATGGAACAAGAAGCATCCCGAGAGGAAGCGATCAGTTCATCAGATGGACTTGATGAACAAGATGACGAAGACACAACAGAGGAAATAGATAAATCCTTAAGAGATATGGCAAAAACATTTGAAGAAATGAAAGCTTCAGGTGCTGCAGCCATTCTGGCTAATATGGATGAGGACCGGATTGTGCTTATACTAAGCGAGCTTCCGAACGACGCGCGAGGCGATATTTTACAAGCGATGGAAGCAGAACTTGCTGCTAAATTGGCTGCAAAAATGCTGAATTAATGAATGAACACCTCATGAAAGGGGGTGAGAAACTGGAAGCGAATATGACGTTATGGCAATGGGTCGCTTTTATGGATTATCCAACTAAAGTAGGATCATCACCTGCCGAGTCGGATGAATTACAAAATGGCTCTGATTTTACGTACATGCTTGACGAGAAACTGACAGATTTGACAAAGACGAAGCAGGAGAATCGGACTGATGAGACGTCTGTGGAACAAGATGATTTACTTGAAATGCTGCGTTCCTTTTTCACGAAGCTAGATAAAGAAGACTTATTATCTATACTTGATGAGCTGGAAGAAACCGATGGTGTCTCTTGGGATGGAATGTTAACTGTTGAGGAAAAAGCTGTTACGGAGCCTTCCACTAAGAAAACGGAAGATGACCCGCAAATAGTCAAGGAGACTGATGAAAAGGCAGATCTTGTTGAAACAATTCTAACCTTGATTCATGCATTGCCTACAGAAAAAAGGGAAGAGTTTATCGGTAAATTCACTGGGCAAATGGAGCAGGTATCTGAAACGGATTTTGCACGAATATCAGGAGATTTACCATCAAACTTAACAAACAACATATCAGTAAATCCTCCTGTTGACATGGCGGAACTAGAGAAGGAAGTCAATGAATTGTTCGTGGAAATTGAACAAAAACTCTCGCTGATTGAGACACAAGAAGATGTAGCAAAAGTCGCTCCGAAAATTCTTGAGTATTTAATGGCTTGGCAACAACTGAGTGAAAAAGCAGGTAACCAAACTGAATTATTGCCGTTTGTAAAAAGAGAAACTAATAACCAAACACCGGCAATTTGGCAGGATCTTGTAAAGCTTTATCAACAGAAGATGAATTTTCATACAAAAAGTGTATATGCACTCGAATCAAAAGTGACGAACACAGATATCATCCGGTGGATCGGTAATGCTTTCGAAATGACAGTCCACAAAGAACAGCCAGTTACAACTGCTCAGGCACAGCCTGTGCAAATGCCAATTTCACAAGTGGAGCAAATGGTTATCCATCTGCCGTCAAACTCGGATAACAATCAAGTAGGAAAAGCGTTGATAGAACAGTTCAACCGATTGATTGATTCGAAGAGCATAGTCTTCCAGCAACCAAAAGGACAGCTTGCGATCACATTAAAACCGGCTAACCTTGGAGAAATGCTCGTACGCTTTACCCAGGTTGATGGGGAAATGATTGTAAAAATCATGGTTACAACGAATGCTGCAAAGAAAATGCTTGAAGCAAACGGACAACAATTAAGGCATATGTTCGCACCGCATCAAGTTGTGATTGAAAGAAATGAGACACTCGTACAACAATCACAAGCAACTTATAAAGAAGAAGGACAAGCGGAGGGACATGAGCAAGATGATCAATCAACTTCTGATCATAAGGAAGAAAAGGATGAAAATGAAACATTTGCAAGTCTTTTTGATGAATTGATTTTAAATGAGAAAGTGTAGGTGAAGATATGTATAAAGTTGATCCATCCTTCTACTTATCCAATCAACCGAATACAAGGGAGCCTAAGCCGGATCTTGATAAAGAGGGTTTTATGAAGATTCTAATCACACAGCTTCAGCAACAGGATCCAACTGATCCGATGGATAGTAAGGAAATGGTGGCGCAAATGACACAGCTTTCTTCTTTAGAACAGATGATGAATATGTCGCGTTCCATTGAAATGCTCGTCCAAAGCCAACTCGTTTCACCTGTGATTGAATACAGTCATATGATTGGGAAGTTTGTCTCTTACGAATTGGATAATGAAGACTCGGAAGAAGAAACTGAAAATAAAATGAAAACGGGTCGAGTTGTTGGAGTCAGTCAAAAAGATGGCTGGGCAATACTTGAACTTGAAAATGGCGATAAAGTATATGCGGACGCTGTTAGAGAAGTAAGAAGTGAAGGTGAAGATTAAATAGGGATAAAGAGGATGTGAATGGTTATGGATCACCGTATACACCAAATACCGAAGCAAGCATTACATTTTCCTAAATCCATTCCGGCAAAGCAGCAGACTTCGAATGTTTCTTTTAACGATATTTTAACAGAACAGCAGAAATTGAAAGTTAGTAAACATGCTTCTGATCGAATAAAGGAAAGGAACATCGATATCCCAGAGGAACTTTGGCAAACCATAGGGGAAAAAGTGCAAGAAGCAAGACAAAAAGGTATTACTGATTCATTAGTGGTATTGAATGAAGCAACTCTATTAGTCAGCGCAAAGAATAATACTGTTGTAACTGCGCTTGATCGGCAGGAAGCGGGTAACCGAATCTTCACAAATATTAATGGAACGATTTTAATTGATGAGTAGGCTGGACCATATTGGAAGCCCAATAAGCTATCGACTGATTGACATAGCTTAATAAAAATAATGCATATTAAAGGAGAAATTAATTATGTTACGTTCTATGTATTCAGGTATTTCAGGTATGAAAAACTTTCAAACGAAACTAGATGTCATCGGGAATAATATCGCCAACGTCAGTACTTCAGGATTTAAAAAAGGGCGGGTTACATTTCAAGAAATGATGAGTCAAACGACAGCATCCGGACAAGCAGCAACAGCAACACGGGGTGGAAAGAACGCTTCCCAAGTCGGTCTCGGTTCCCAACAAGGAACAATTGATAATATCCATACCCAAGGATTCCGTCAAACGACGAATAACCCACTTGACCTTTCTATTCAAGGGGATGGGTATTTTGCAGTTGAAGCTAATGGAGAAACCTTTTACACAAGAGCCGGTAACTTCTATCTGGATGACCAAGGATATGTTGTGAACGCTGATGGAATGTATTTGCAGACAGTGGATGGCGAACGAATTGAAATACCAGATAATGTTCAAAGCTTCAATATATTAACAGATGGTACTGTTGAGTATATCGATGCTGAAGGCGAGCGGCAAAATGCCGGTCAAATTGCAGTTGCCATTTTCTCGAATCCATCTGGATTAGTAAAAGATGGAAATAACTTATACAGAGAATCGGGAAGTTCTGGACCAGCGACCCTCGTGGCACCAGAATCAGATCAGAGTACATCAGCAATCATCAGCAACTCCCTCGAAATGTCTAACGTTGACTTAGCAGAGGAGTTTACGGAAATGATTACCGCTCAGCGTGGTTTCCAGGCGAATACGAGAATTATTACGACATCTGATGAGATTCTCCAAGAAATGGTAAATCTAAAACGATAATAAGGAGGAGCGGGGTGACTTACTAAGAGGTTCGTCACTCCCGCCAAATTTATGAATTTATGATTGAATTAAAGAAGTTAAATGGCGAGTCGTTTGCCTTAAATGTAATTCTAATTGAGCAAGTCCAAGCACTTCCAGATACGACAATCACACTAATCAATGGCAAAAAGGTAATTGTCCAAAACACAGTAGCTGAAGTACTCCACTTAATTAAAATGTTTTATAAGGAAATCGGCTTGCAGGAAGTTTACAAACAAGTAGGTGACCAAAATGAGTAGATTAGTAAAAGTTATGATCACATCTCTCGCAGTCTTATTAGTCGGAGCAATTTCCGCCTTGATTGTTGTATTGAATGTACAAGGGGCAGATGAAGAAAAAGAGCTGACGATTGATGAGGTTGTAAAATATTCTTATGAGACACCAGAAATCGTCACGGATCTGCAGGACGGGACGTTTGTCAGAATTCAATTTCAAATTGTAACAGACGGTAAAGCTGCTCATGAAGAAATAAGTTTACGAGATTTCCAACTAGTGAATATACTGATTAAGGAACTCGCTGTCATGGACGTGGAAACATTCAAAACAGGACTAGGTGATCTCGAGGCAACAATTAAAGATAGTTTGAATGAAGTAATGACAGAAGGATCGATCACCGATGTATACACAATTGATAAAATACTGCAGTAAGAACTCCTCAGAAGGAGGTGTGGAACAAGATGGAAGAAATACTGTCTCAAAATGAGATTGATGTGTTGCTTTCGGCAATCACATCCGGAGAAATGGATGCAGAAGAATTAAAGAAGGAAGAAGAAGAGAAGAAGATTCGTGTCTATGATTTCAAACGGGCATTACGGTTTTCAAAAGACCAGATTCGCAGTATTTCCAGGATCCATGAAAACTATGCCCGCATGCTGACAACTTTTCTATCTTCGCATTTACGAACCTATGTACATATAGCTGTAACCTCCGTTGATCAGGTGCCATATGAAGAATTTGTCCGGTCCATATCCTCGCTGACCGTATTAAATCTATACAGCATGTCGCCATTAAAGGGAAATTTGCTTATTGAAGTCAATCCGAATGTCGCCTATGCGCTACTTGATCGAACCTTAGGTGGGAAAGGAACTACTGTTTCAAAAACGGATAGTTTAACAGAAATTGAAGTTATTTTACTGAAGCAAATATTTGAAAAGGCAACTTATAATCTGAAAGAAGCATGGTCAACTTTGATTGAAGTTGAACCGGTTCTTGAAGAGTTTGAAGAGAATCCACAATTCATCCAAATGGTCGCACCGAATGATACAGTTGTCGTTGTATCCATGTCGGCGGCAATTGGGGAAACGACAGGCATGATTAATCTATGTATCCCACATACTTTGCTGGAACCGATTATTCCCAAGTTATCGGCTCATTATTGGATGGATAATACCGCAGCAGAGCCGGATGAGAATGCCTACCGGAAATTAAGCAATAATTTACAAACTGCTGAAGTGGATGTTCGTGCGATTCTCGGGGAGACAACCATTTCGATCAATGAATTTTTAAAGTTGCAATCAAATGATATTATCGCGCTTAACCAGCAGATTGAAAATCCATTGTTGCTTACGGTGAACGAGGAACCAAAATTTTATGTTCAAGCGGGTAAGCAGAAGAGAAAGATAGCTGTTCAAGTACTAGAGGAAATTAAAAAGGGGGTTAACGCCCATGAATGATGGTATGTTATCTCAAGATGAAATTGATGCACTTCTCAATATAGGTACAGAGGAGGATGATAAACAAGAACCCGGCAACGATACTTACTTATCCGATATAGAGATTGATACAATCGGAGAAATTGGAAATATCTCCTTTGGAAGTTCTGCCACAACCTTATCGACATTACTCAACCAGAAGGTAGAAATAACTACTCCATCTGTAAGTATTATTGAAAATGAGGAATTGGCAAAAGAATTTACTTTCCAGCCGGTTAGTATCCAAGTTGATTATACGAAAGGCTTTACAGGAAGGAACATCCTTGTCATAAAAGCAACGGATGCAGCGATTATTGCTGATATTATGCTAGGTGGAGATGGGAAAGAGCCGGATGAAACACTTCCGGAAATATATATAAGTGCTGTCCAGGAAGCAATGAATCAGATGATGGGAACAGCGGCCACTAGCATGTCTACCGTTTTCAATAAAAAAGTGGATATATCTCCACCACAGATTATTGAAGGTTCAATCGAATCGGAAGCGAAAGAGATTTTCCAAGAAGATGTTTATGTCAAAATATTTTTCCGTCTCATTGTTGGTGACTTAATCGATTCAAACATGATGCAGCTCATTCCATTAGGTTTTGCTAAGGAATTAGTGGCTGACTTGCTGTCGGGTACTGCGGAAGAGCAATCCGCTGCCAAACAGGAAGCGGCTGCAACGAGCACTGTGGAATCACCCGCAAGAGATGCGTTTAAGTCTGAGGACGGACATCAAGCACAGGAACCTATCCGGAAACCGGAAGTGCAAAAGAAACAAACTCAACCAACTGAATCCCAATATCTTGGCAATGCGTTCGATCAAGAGCGTCCAGCAGTCGAACAAGCAACGTTTTCTGAATTCGAACCTGCACCACTTTCACAAAATGAGCAGAATAACTTAGATATGTTACTCGATATCCCTCTTAAAGTGACAGTGGAGTTAGGAAAGACGAAGAAAACGATAAGGGATATTCTCGATTTATCGCAAGGTTCTATTGTAGAATTGGATAAACTTGCGGGAGAACCAGTTGATATTTTAGTTAATGGGAAGTTGATTGCAGAAGGCGAAGTTATTGTTATTGAAGAGAACTTCGGTGTACGGGTAACCGACATAATCAGTCAATCCGACCGAATAATGAAACTTAAATAAATTTATTGTAGGAGGATTAGAAAATGGCTAATAAAATTTTAATTGTTGACGATGCAGCATTTATGCGTATGATGATAAAGGATATTTTAGCGAAGAATGGTTACGAAATTGTTGGGGAAGCCCAGGACGGGAAAGAAGCAGTAGAAAAGTATAAGGAGTTACAACCCGATCTTGTAACGATGGATATTACAATGCCTGAAATGGATGGAATTACTGCGCTAAAGGAAATCAAAGGTATTAATCCAGATGCTACGATCATTATGTGTTCAGCTATGGGGCAACAGGCGATGGTTATTGATGCAATTCAGGCGGGAGCTAAAGATTTTATCGTAAAACCATTCCAGGCTGACCGTGTATTAGAAGCTATCCAAAAAGCTTTGAGCTAAGCGTCTATGTCTATGAAACCTATCGTTACGTTTTTTATAATCTTTTCAGTTTTCTTATGCGGCTTGTTTGGGGAGATCAGTTATATACATGCTGAGCCGGAATATGTTGATGAATGCCTGGAAAATCCGGAACGCTGTGAAGAACAAGTGACAGAAGACGAAAGTAATGAAAATACCGAATTACTGCAACAAGAAGAACCTGGTTCCTTATTCTTTCAAATTGTTCGCTTAGTGTTTGCGTTATTGCTTGTCGTAGGATTAATTTATGTTTTTCTCTATTTTTTAAAGAGAAGAAATAAAATCGGCAATCGTATTAAGAGTTTGGAAAATGTTGGAGGTATTCCAGTTGGTCAGAATAAAACGGTCCAACTAATCCGTTTAGGCAACAAACTTTATCTGATTGGGGTTGCTGAAAATATTACCTTACTGGAAGAGCTTGATGATCCGACTTTAATGGAAGAGATTATGAGAGCGAAAAAAGAACAAGAGAGCGAACTGGATGCTAGTAATATACTTTCTTCAATTCTGAACAAGAATCAGAAAGAAAAGGTGGAAGAGGATCAATTTAACCGCCTGTTCAATCAAGAACTGAATCGTCTGCAAAAAACGCGAAAATCTATTATCGAAAGAAATAAGGAAGATAGAAATGAATGAATTTATTGAGATATTTTCCAGTTCAGATCCCACAAATATATCGACTTCTGTTCGCTTGATTTTATTGCTGACGGTTTTTTCACTGGCACCAGGGATTTTAATTCTTATGACTTCTTTTACACGTATTGTCATTGTGCTTTCATTCGTTCGCACATCCCTCGCGACACAGCAAATGCCGCCCAACCAGGTGTTGATTGGGTTAGCACTATTTCTATCGTTCTTTGTCATGGCGCCTACCTTTCAAGAGGTTTATACCGAAGCGCTTGACCCATTGTTCGCGGAGGAAATTACATTGGATGAAGCTTATGAGAATGCCAGTGTACCCATGAAAGAATTTATGTCAAAGCACACCCGGCAAAAAGATCTTGCGTTATTTTTAAATTATTCAGAGGCTGAACCGCCGGAAACTATACAAGATATTCCATTAACGACATTGATTCCGGCCTTTGCAATTAGTGAACTGAAGACTGCTTTTCAGATGGGATTCATGATTTTCATTCCATTTCTCGTTATAGATATGGCAGTTGCTAGTATTCTAATGTCCATGGGAATGATGATGCTTCCGCCGGTAATGATTTCACTACCTTTTAAAATTCTTTTATTTGTGCTTGTTGACGGTTGGTATTTAGTCACCCATTCGTTACTGACAGGGTTTTAGCGTGAATTTACTGGAGGAAGGTGTTCTATATGACGAGCGAATTTGTTTTAGCACTTGCTGAGCGTGGTATCTATACAATTTTACTTGTAGCAGGTCCACTGCTCATACTCGCCCTTGCGGTGGGATTATTAGT
The DNA here is from genome assembly GCF_037072045.1 of Oceanobacillus sp. MO10714A. Taxonomy (NCBI): domain Bacteria; kingdom Bacillati; phylum Bacillota; class Bacilli; order Caryophanales; family Bacillaceae; genus Oceanobacillus; species Oceanobacillus sp. MO10714A. The sequence goes on from NZ_JAXHDC010000002.1 coordinate 169,781, forward strand.
CAGTATTTTCCAGGCAACAACACAAATTCAAGAACAGACATTAGCCTTTATTCCGAAGATCGTTGCAGTATTAATCGGGCTTATTTTTTTCGGCCCATGGATGTTGACAACGATGGTGGAATTTGGTGCCGATATATTTCAAAATTTAAATGTACTTGTAGGGTAAGCAATGCTTGAATTAATTGATTTAAACCGACTGCCAATATTATTACTTGTTTTTGTTCGTTTGTTGTCATTTTTTATCGTTATTCCATTATTTTCTTATCGGACGATTCCAATGCCGTTCCGCATTGGATTCAGTTTCTTTTTAGCACTCATACTTTTCCAGACAATTGATACATCCATTTTAGCGCTGGATCATACATATATTTTTCTTGTAGTGAAAGAGGCGCTTGTTGGCCTGCTGATTGGATTGATAGCTTTTATCATTGTCTCGGCATTGCAAGTTGCCGGGGGATTTGTTGATTTCCAGATGGGTTTTGCAATCGCCAATGTCGTTGATCCGCAAACAGGTGCACAAAGTCCACTAACGGGACAATATTTTTATATGATTGCCCTCTTATTCTTACTTGCCGTGGATGGACACCATTTGATTATTGATGGAATTTTTACAAGTTACGAATTCGTGCCAATCGATGCTTATCTTCCGCTTCATGAGGAATCGATTGCGGAATTTATTATTCAGGCATTCAATTATATGTTTATTATTGCTTTTCAAATGGCTATTCCCATCGTTGGCACGCTATTTCTTGTGGATATTGCGCTTGGTATTATTGCACGTACTGTACCGCAATTGAATGTATTTGTTGTCGGATTGCCGCTGAAAATATTTGTCAGCTTTATGGCGATTTTAATTTTCTTAGCCCTTTTTATGACTGCGGTAGAGAATTTATTCGGTACGATGCTTCAAACGATGCGGCAATTATTGAGGATTTTCGGAGGTGCGTAGCATGCGGTTGACAATGGATTTACAGTTTTTTGCTGGAGAAAAAACTGAAAAAGCGACCCCAAAAAAACGTCAGGATGAACGGAGAAAGGGACGGGTTGCGAAAAGCCAAGATATTAATACGGCTATATTACTCGCACTTTGCTTCTTGGCTCTGTTCATTTTTGGCGGTTTTATTCTTGAAACGATGCTGACGTTCTTCATTCAAGCATTTACAAACTTCATTCATTGGGATGTTACGATTGAATCAGTTGCTACGGTCTTGAATGGGGCAACACTTGAAGCCGCGAAAATGCTTGCACCGATCATGCTGATTGCCATAATTGCTGGATTCGCCTCCAACCTTATCCAAACGAGAGGTGTATTGTTTTCAACGGAACCATTAAAATTTGATTTGAAGCGAATCGATCCGATTCAAGGTGCGAAACGGATTTTTTCAATTCGTGCTTTAGTTGAACTTTTAAAATCCCTTTTAAAAATCACTTTTATTGGTGCGATCACCTTCAGCGTGATTTGGATGTATAAAGATGAGGTACTCATGCTAATGTTTACAAATGCAGAGAGTGCGCTTGCATTGTTTGGAAGAGTCGCAATTATAATGGGCTTCTCTGCTACTGTCGCACTTCTTTTCTTAGCGGTACTCGATTATTTTTACCAGAGATTTGACTTTGAAAAAAATATGCGGATGTCGAAACAAGATATTAAAGATGAGTATAAGAATATGGAAGGTGATCCGCTGATCAAATCGAAAATTAAAGAGAAACAACGCATGATGGCGACGAGACGTATGATGTCGGAGGTTCCAGAAGCGGATGTTGTTATTACGAACCCGACCCATTTTGCGATTGCTCTTAAATATGATGAAGATAAAGCAAGTGCACCTTACGTGCTTGCTAAAGGTGTGGATCACACTGCGCGGAAGATCAGAGAAATTGCCGAACAACATGATATAGCAACTGTAGAAGATAAACCTCTTGCACGATCACTCTATAGCATCGTTGAAGTTGGGGAAACAATCCCGGAAGAGTTCTATCAGGCTGTTGCGGAAATATTGGCATATGTGTATCAAATGGATAATAAAGCAAGATCTTGAGGAGAGACACTGAATGAAGGTAAGAGATTTATCTGTACTAATTGGAGTTATTTTAATTATTATGATGCTCGTCATCCCGCTTCCGGGTGGCGTTTTAAGTATACTTATACTTGTGAATATTACGATTTCCTTGATTGTTATCCTTGTGGCGATGAACACAACGGAAGTCCTTCAGTTCTCTGTTTTTCCGACGCTTCTCCTATTAGTCACTCTATTTCGGTTAGGTTTAAACGTGTCGACAACAAGAGCAATCCTTTCAGAAGGTGATGCGGGAGGGGTTGTAGAAACATTCGGCTCTTTTGTAATTGGTGGTAATCCGCTTGTCGGGTTTGTCGTCTTTATTATTCTAGTTATTATTAACTTCTTAGTTATTACAAAAGGTTCAGAACGGGTATCTGAAGTAGCAGCCAGATTTTCTTTGGACTCGATGCCTGGTAAGCAAATGAGTGTTGATGCAGACCTGAATGCCGGACTAATTACGGAACAAGAATCAAAAGAACGCCGGAAAAAGATAGAAAGGGAAGCAGATTTTCACGGATCAATGGACGGTGCCAGTAAATTCGTAAAAGGCGATGCAATTGCTGGAATTATCATTGTTATTATTAATATCGTTGTTGGAATTATTATCGGGATGCTCCAGATGGGATTATCCTTAAATGAATCAGTTGAATTGTTTACTAGACTCACAGTGGGTGACGGGTTGGTCACTCAGATTCCAGCCCTCCTTATGTCAACGGCAACTGGAATTGTTGTTACCCGTGCAAGTGACGGGGAAAATTTAAGTACGGATGTGGTGAATCAAATCACTCAATATCCTAAACTTTTATACGTAGCTGCTGGAACAGTTTTCCTGCTCGGTTTAACACCGATCAACTTCTTTCTAACGACAGCACTTGCAAGTCTATTATTTTTCACCGGTTACATAATTGATAGAAAACCGGCTATACCGGATGAACCGGATGAGGAAGAAGTGGATGAAGCGGAAAGTGCCAAGCTGCATACACCGGAGAATGTTGTGAATTTAATTAACCTTGATCCGATTGAATTCGAATTCGGTTATGCACTGATCCCACTTGCCGATGCGAATCAAGGTGGAGATTTGCTAGAAAGAGTGATTATGATTCGTAGACAGCTGGCAATTGAACTTGGGATGGTTATCCCTGTCGTGCGAATTAGAGATAATATTCAACTGAATCCAAATGAATATCGATTGAAGATCAAAGGAAATGAAGTGGCAAAAGGCGAGCTGATGCTGGACCATTATTTAGCGATGGCACCTGATATGGATGACGATGGAATTGAAGGAATTGATACGTTGGAACCGGCCTTTGGTCTCCCTGCGAAATGGATTACGGAGGAACATAAGGATGAAGCTGAGCTTTCCGGTTATACCGTTGTAGACCCGCCATCTGTCGTCTCAACCCATATTACAGAAGTGATCAAACAGCATGCCCATATCTTGCTAGGTAGAGAGGAAACGAAACAGCTTATCGATCACCTGAAAGAGACGAACCCGATTTTAGTTGATGAGGTTACTCCTGAGCCGCTTGCAATCGGTGATGTGCAAAAGATATTGGCAAAACTGCTTCGGGAAAATGTCTCCATCCGTAATCTGCCGGTCATATTTGAAACATTGGCCGACTTTTCCAAGATGACGAATGATACGGAATTACTCGCGGAATATGTTAGACAATCCTTGTCGGCGCAACTGACGGAACAGTACGCAAAGCCCGACCGTACTCTTACCGTCATTACGGTATCCGGTAAAGTGGAGAAGTTGCTCGCAGAAAGTATTCAGCATACAGAGCATGGGAATTATTTATCTCTTGAACCTGATCAACAACAAGAAATAATTACAGCGATTCATCAGGAAGTGGAGAAGCTGACACTTCAGGAAGATACAGCAATTGTTTTGTGCTCGCCTGCAATCCGAATGTATTTAAAACAATTGCTTGATCGGTTCTTGCCGCAAGTTGTTGTATTGTCTTATAACGAATTGGAACCGGATGTCCAGGTGCAAAGTGTAGGGGTGGTGAATATTGCGTGAAGATAAAAAAATATATAGCGGACACTATGCCTGAAGCGATGAATGAAATAAGAAAAGACTTCGGCCGAGAAGCGGTTATTCTTCAATCAAAAGAAATTAAACAAAAAGGCTTCCTCGGTCTGTTTCAAAAGAAGAGGATTGAGGTCATCGCCGCGCATGATCCAGATCCCATCAAGCGTGGCTCAAAGCCGCTGGAAGCTAAAGAGATTAAAATGGAACAAACGAGTAAAACTCAAACTGATCTGCAAACAATAGAACCGGTACTTAAAGAAATTAGGAATTTAAAGAATTTAATCGAACTGGAAGCGGCAAAAGATGAGACGAAGCTTCCAGCATTATATCAACTTGCGCTTCAGCAACTTCTCGATCAGGAAGTGGAAAAAACACTCGCTGAAGCAATTATTGAAAAGACAATTAGCTTCTTAGCAGATGAGGGAAGTGAAGTGACGGAAGCGAATATTGCGAACGCACTGAAACAGGTCATTCGTAATGAATTGAATGGACTGTCCTTTCAAGGTATCACAGGTGAACAGCAAATTGTTCAATTTGTCGGGCCGACTGGGGTTGGTAAAACAACAACGATTGCTAAGATTGCAGCCAAGCTTATACTACAAGAAAAAAAGAAGGTTGCTTTCATAACAACCGATACGTATCGTATTGCTGCGGTGGAACAATTAAAAACGTATGCCCGTATTTTAAATGTTCCATTGGAAGTTGCTTACCAAGTTGATGATTATAGGCAAGCGATTGAAACGTTTACGGATTATGATGTGATTCTTGTCGATACAGCTGGAAGGAATTTTCGTGAAAAAGCTTATATCAATCAACTTAAAGAGATGTTGAAAGATGTACCATCTATTGCAACCTATCTCGTATTGGCGCTCACCACTAAACCAAAAGACGTACAGGACTTATTTGAACAGTTTCAGGACATACCCCTTACAGAAATGATCTTCACGAAAATGGATGAAACGACGCAGTATGGCAGTATCCTTTCGATCGCCTTAAATAACCGCATCGGCATTGCCTACTTAACCAATGGACAAGACGTTCCCGATGATTTAGTGAAACCAACTCCAACTTTAATCAGCGATCTGATTGTGGAGCAAGAAGATGACTGACCAGGCGAAGAACCTAAGGATGAAAATGGAGCAATCTCACTCGAGACATGAAGCGAAGACAGTTGCTTTCATTAGTGGTAAAGGGGGAGTCGGGAAGTCTAACATTGGTTTAAATTTCTCCCTAGAGCTGGTCCGGCGAAATAAAAAGATAGTTCTAATTGATCTTGATGTCGGTATGGGGAATATAAATATTTTACTCGGCCTTCAGCCTAAATATACAATTGTTGACATGTTCACGGAAAGGTTATCAATCACTGAAATAATCGAGCAAGGTCCGCAAGGTTTATCTTATATTGCAGGTGGCACAGGGCTTAGCGGATTTTTAGAGATGAAACAGACGGAAAAGAACTATTTCTATAAGCAGTTTGAACAGTTAACAGAGATGTATGATTATATAATTTTCGATATGGGTGCGGGTATCACGGAAACGAGTCTATTTTTCATTCTAGCTGCCGACGAATGTATTGTAGTTACGACAGGGGAGCCAACTGCAATAACGGATGCCTATAGTATGATTAAACAGATTACGATTAATGGAGGAAGCATGCCACTACACTTAATTTTAAATCGAGCCAGGTCGCATGGAGAGATGAATTCTTTAAAGCAGCTGCAACAAGTTATTAAACAGTTTCTTCAAATTGATGTGCATCCGTTAGGTATCATTCCTGAAGATAAGCATGTAGTGCAGGCAGTTATGCAGCAAGTGCCTTTTTCAATATTAAATGAGAAAGCACCGGCTGCACGATCAATTAAACAAATTACGGAAAGCTATCTGAATAAGGAGAAGGCCGTTCCAGTAACGGATGGACGGGCTTTCCTTCAAAAATTAAAAAATCTGCTAAGAGGTAAATTTTAATGGAAAGAATTCGTGTACTTGTTGTTGACGATTCAGCTTTTATGCGAAAGATGATTACAGACATATTAAACAGCGATGATCGTATTAAAGTAATCGACACAGCAAGAAACGGTAAAGATGGAATTGAAAAAATTAGAAGACTTAAGCCGGATGTCGTCACGATGGATATTACGATGCCAGTTCTTGATGGAATTTCAGCACTAAAGGAAATAATGATGACTATGCCAGTACCAGTCATTATGTTATCGAGCAAATCAGATTATGGCACAGAGCATACGATAAATGCGCTAGATAATGGTGCTGTTGATTTTATTATGAAGCCTTCAGGGGAAATTTCCTTGAATATCGAAACGATTCAAGAAGAAATTATTTCTAAAGTAATTGCAGCAAAAGACGTAGGGATTCCACCGGCGCGGTCGGTTAAAGATAATCCCAGTTCGTCATTATTAAGTTCTTATTTACCACCGACAAGAAAAGCACGAGATTATTCATTGATTGCTATTGGAACATCTACAGGTGGTCCAAGAGCTCTACAGCGAATCATATCGGATTTACCTGGAGACTTTCAAACACCGATACTTATCGTACAACATATGCCTCCACATTTTACAAAGTCGCTGGCAGAACGACTAAATAAGCTAACAAGTCTTCAGGTGAAAGAGGCGGCAGATGGTGATGTCATAAAGCCGCGATTCGTATATATCGCACCAGGCGATTTCCATATGGTAGTAGAGGAAATTGGGACGGAGTATAGGCTAAAGTTAACAAAGGACCCGCCAGTGAATAACCATCGTCCCTCCGTAGATGCCCTGTTCTATTCTCTAGCCAATCATAAGAACTTGAATAAAACAGCAGTTGTCTTAACGGGGATGGGAAGTGATGGTGCAAGCGGCATCCAACAGATTAAACAAGTGGACAAGCAAGCATTTATTATCTCTGAATCAGAGGAAAGTTCCGTTATTTATGGTATGCCGAAAGCTGCTTATGAAACAGGATTAGTTGATCAAGTGTTACCTTTGCATCAAGTAGGACATTTTCTCGGCAAAATAACATAGATTCTAAAATATTTGTGATAGAACTAGAGCAGGAGATGAAAAAACATGGAACATTCTACAGGGAATTATCTAAAAGTCATTGTTTTTCAGTTACAAGATGAAGAATATGCTTTACCAGTTGAATATGTCAGTGCAATTGAAAGAATCCAGCCAATCACACGTGTTCCCCGTGCAGAAGAATTTGTCAAAGGTGTTATTAATTTACGGGGTGTTATTATTCCAATTATTGATTTACGGTTACGCTTCGGAATGGCCGAAACGGAACTGACAGAAGAGAATCGCATCATTATTGTGAAAAAGAATGGATTTGAAGTCGGTTTAATTGTTGATACAGCAAGTGATGTAATCGATCTTGCATTAGATGAAATGGAACCAAATCCAGAGGTTGTCGGTTCGGAAGCAGCTGATTATATTGACGGAGTGAGCAAAATTGAGGATCGATTGCTTATTCTGCTTAACCTAAAGAAGATTCTCATTTCTGACCAGTATACGCAAGCGGTGACAGAAGAAGGACAGAAACCTTATGAAATATAGGGATCTATCTACTTTCCAACTCGATGTACTACGGGAAGTAGGAAATATTGGAGCGGGAAATGCTGTCACCGCGTTATCCCAATTATTAAACCGCAAGATTGAAATGGCCATCCCATCTGTTAATGTTGTTTCTTTTGATGAAATGATGGAATTGATCGGCGGTCCGGAGAAAAAAGTTGTCGCTATTTTATTTCGTATCTATGGTGATGCACCAAGTAATGTGTTTTTTGTTTTATCCGTCGAAGAAGCCGAGTTGCTTATCCGCACGATGACAAATAATCCGACTTACAAACTTAAAGAGGATCTAGGTAAGGAATCGATAGAATTTTCAGCTCTTGAAGAAGTAGGGAATATTGTTACTGGTTCTTATATTTCGGCGTTATCCGATTTTACGCATTTATATCTGCAACCTTCTGTTCCCCATCTAGGGATTGATATGGCTGCAGCAGTTTTGACATATGGCTTAATCGACATTTCCCAAGCTTCGGACTATGCAATCGTCATTGATTCTAAAGTAAATAGTCAAGGGACAAGCAACATGTTAAAGGGGAACTTTTTCTTGCTGCCGAATCCTGACTCGTTGCAAATAATATTTAAAGCGTTAGGACTAGAAGAAAATGAATAAAATTGGAACAGTCATCAGAGTAGGCATTGCCGATTTGAATACGGTACGGGCGCCTGATACGATACGAACATTGGGGCTTGGTTCTTGTGTAGGAATTGTTATTTATGATGAGAAGAAACAAGTTGCTGGACTAGCTCATATTTTATTGCCAGATTCGACCGCGACGAGACAGAAACCGATTAACGCATATAAATATGCGGATACTGCTATACCCTATTTAGTCGAAAGGTTGCTGCAAATGGGAGCCAAGCACTCGGCGCTTCAAGCTAAAATAGCTGGTGGCGCGGAAATGTTCAAATTCGGTACGGGTTCTGATTTATTACGGATAGGTCGGCGAAATGTTGAAGCAACGCTCGGCGAATTAGAAAAGTTAAAGATTCCAGTCATTGCTAAAGATGTCGGTGGGAATATCGGAAGAACGATTGAGTTTAATCCTTCAACTAGTGAATTAAACATTAGAAAAGTGAATCGTGAGGAAATCGTTATTTAGGGATGGATCTCGGGCAGGAATTTTAGGAGGAAGGAGTGGAGTACCATGAATTCGGGAATGTCATCAGAAGAACAACAACTTTGGAAGCAGTGGAATGCAAATCAGCATCACGAGGTATTAAATGAAATCATTGCATATTATATGTATCTGGTGGACTATCATTCAGAACGGATTGCCAGTCACTTGCCGAACAATGTGAGTAAAGATGATATTAGAAGTTTTGGTCTCCTCGGCCTGTATGATGCAGTTACGAAATTCGAATCTAACCGAAAACTTAAATTTGATACCTATGCCTCCTTTCGGATAAAAGGAGCAATCATGGATGGACTTCGTAAGGAAGATTGGCTGCCCCGCTCACTAAGAGAGAAGACGAAAAAGATAGAACGCACAGCCGAACAGTTGGAACAGCAATTACAACGTAAACCTACTTCCGGAGAAATTGGAAAGCAGTTGGATATGTCCTCTGATGAAGTAGAATCCGTTATAAAAGATTCTTTGTTTGCGAATGTGCTTTCGATTGAAGAAAAGCCGACAACGACCCAGGAATTTAATGAAGGAATTGGCTATATGCTTCCTGATGAAAATACCGCAACACCGGAAGAAGAGATTTACCAGGAAGAATTAAAACTGGAATTAATCGAAGGAATTAAGAGTTTGAATGAAAGGGAACAGCTAGTCATCGATCTCTTTTATCATCAAGAGCTTACCTTTACAGAAATTGGGCAAACATTAAACTTGACGACTTCAAGAATTTCACAGATTCATAAAAAAGCAATATTCAAATTGAAAAATATATTAACGAAGATCATCGAATGACTTGGTATTATATGGGGGTAATCAATTTGGACAGAATAAAAAAATATTTTCGTGTACGGTTTAAAGATAACGATATGTTAGCAGAAGTTCATTGTACCGATGCGTTTTATGAATTAAAGGAAAAATTGCAAGTCGATATGTCTTCATGGAGGGAATTTCTGACTGCAAACAAAGTTGTGTACGGCATCCAGTTTCAAGCACTTGCCCAGTTAGCAGGAGACCCTACCTTTATTGATTACCCAATTGTTATTGCAAGAGGCTTAAAACCAGAGAAGGGGAAAGATGGCAAATTCACCTTTCTAGTCGATCTCAACAAGGAAATGAAAAAGGATAAAGACTGGAACTTCCGGGAAATAATGACGATTCCTTCTGTAAATAGGGGTGAAAAACTTGCCAAGCTCGTCCATCCCGGGGTAGGGACGGATGGTAAAAATGTAATGGGCCACGTAGTTAAGGCTCCTCAAGGCAAAGCCAAATCCATTCGGCCTGGAAAGAACGTTCTATTCAATAAGGCTGATAACTGTTATTATGCTACAGAGGATGGGCAGTTAAGCTATACGGGAAGGAAAATTGAAGTTTTCCCTGAGTATTATGTGAATGACACATTGTCAATGAAAACTGGAAACCTTGATTTTATTGGGACGATTATTATCCACGGAGACGTGCCGACAGGATTTACTGTAAAGGCTGACGGCGATGTCAAGATTTTCGGGATGGTAGAAGCTGCAACTATCATTGCTGGAGGTTCAATTTACATATCAGAAGGAATTGCAGGACAGGATAAGGGACGTTTGGAAGCACAGGAGAATATCCAGCTAGGTTATATTAACCAGGCAAAGATTTTCGCAGGTAACGATTTATATGTGGAAAATTCCATCCTTCATAGTGAATGTGTTGTCCGCGGACATGTATTTTCTCAAAAAGGGAATATTATTGGCGGCTCGTTATCTGCCGGAAAAACAATTGAAGCGAAAGATATTGGAACGAAGCTTCATACGAAAACAGAAATTATTTTAGGAGTAAATAAACTAGTAGCAGATAAAGAGCAAGCATTAAAGCAAAAGAAAATAGAGCTAGAAGAAATGCATGGAAAGTTGAAAATGCTTGGGGATAAGCTTGCCACTCAGAGTGATAGCGACCCCAACGTCCGCATTTCAAAATTGCGTCAGAAACATTCCATGGAAAAGGTCACAAGCAAGCTTAATGAAATTACTGACGAGCTTGCAGAGCTGAATGCAGCGATGGGGGATATCAGGGATACGCAACTCATTGTAAGAAACTTTATTTATCAGAATGTTACGGTTACGTTTGGAAAATATAAACGAGTGATGACTACAAATTATCATTACGTACAGTTCAATCTTTTCAATAATGAAATTGCAGTGCAGCAGTTGTTTTAATGGAAGGATAATTTTTAATCCCAATATGGCAATTATAAGTGGGTAGAGGAGAACGGTCATGGTTTCATTTTTACTGATTATTAGTTTTCTATTACATTTAATCACGCTTGTAGCAATCTTCCAGTTGTTAAAGAAAGGACAGCAATTGGAAAACACGGCAAATTCCGCTGAATTAACAGCAGCACTAGAACGTTCTCTCGAAGAAATCAAAGCGGAAAATGACCGGTTACAAGCTTTAATGACGAATCATAAAGCATCTTCAGTTGAACAAAAGAATCAAAAAGAGGAAAGTCAGCAACCTGCAGAGCAAGTACCTGCTCATCAACCGGAATCGGAAGAAGCAGATGCAGATGTTGATCGTCTGCTCGGTGATGCACCGGGATATGAACTAGAAGCCTCTCTCGAATCCCGTGTTATGCAGCTCCATGCAAAAGGATTTACGATTGAGGAAATTGCGAAGGCGCTTGATTGCGGGAAAACAGAAGCAGAGTTGATCATTCGGTTATATGACGAATAAAAACTTGCTTCCTTTACCTAGTTATGGTATATTAATCTCTGGTGTAAAACACTTGTCGAAACAAGACAAGTCATAACACACGTCTCGGGATTTGCTTATAAGGTGCCAGATTGCCAATGGTTTATAAGCAGAAAGGAACGGGGCGGAGGAAAACTAACCTATAGGAGGAATTTTAAAATGGCAGCAATTTCAATGAAGCAATTACTTGAAGCTGGTGTACATTTCGGTCACCAGACACGCCGTTGGAACCCGAAAATGAAGAAATATATCTTCACGGAACGTAACGGTATCTATATCATCGACCTGCAAAAGACAGTGAAAAAGGTTGAAGAAGCTTATAACTATGTAAGAGAATTGGCGGCAAATGGCGGTACACTTCTTTTCGTAGGTACAAAAAAACAAGCACAGGACTCTGTTCGTGATGAAGCACTTCGCTCCGGCATGTTCTATGTGAACCAGCGCTGGCTAGGTGGAACGCTAACAAACTTCCAAACAATCCGCAAACGTATCGAGCGTTTGAAAGAAATTGAAAGAATGGAAGAGGACGGTACATTTGAAGTACTTCCTAAGAAAGAAGTAGGGGAGCTACTTAAAGAAAAAGATCGTCTTGTGAAATTCTTAGGCGGAATTAAAGACATGAAGAAGCTTCCAGATGCAATGTTCGTTATTGACCCACGTAAAGAACGAATTGCTATTGCTGAAGCTCATAAATTAAACATCCCAATCATCGGTATTGTCGATACAAACTGTGATCCGGATGAGATTGACTATGTAATCCCAGCTAACGATGATGCAATTCGTGCTGTTAAATTATTGACTTCAAAAATGGCTGATGCTATTTTAGAAGGGAAACAAGGTGAAGAAACAGCAGAAGTAGAAGCTCCAGTCGAAGAACCAGCAGCTGAAGATAACAAAGCTGAAACAGAAGCGGAAGCAACTGCAGAAGCCTCAACTCAAGAGTAATTTTCTGGAAAAGTGAGGGTGATAAGAGGATAATTACCTTTTATCACCTTTTTTTAAAGAAAGAAACACGGAATCTTTAAAGGAGGATTTTTACAAATGGCAATTACAGCAAAGATGGTTAAGGAATTACGTGAAAAAACTGGTGCAGGTATGATGGATTGTAAAAAAGCACTTCAAGAAACAGATGGTGACATTGATAAAGCAATCGACTACCTGCGTGAAAAAGGAATGGCGCAAGCTGCCAAGAAGGCAGACCGCATTGCAGCAGAAGGATTAACTCATGTTGAAATTGATGGCAACACTGCAGTTTTACTAGAAGTGAACTGTGAAACAGACTTCGTAACGAAAAACGATTTGTTCAAAGACCTTTTAGTTAAGATTGGTAAGGCATTACTTGCTAACAAACCAGAAACTGTGGAAGGTGCATTAGAAGCAACGGTTGATGGTGAAAAACTAGAAACAATTATTAACAGTGCAATCTCTACAATCGGTGAGAAGATCTCTTTACGTCGTTTCACTATTTTCGAAAAAACAGATAACGATGCATTCGGTTCTTACTTGCATATGGGCGGAACAATTGGTGTTGTGACTGTTCTTGAAGGGACAACAGATGAAGAAGTTGCAAAAGATGTTGCAATGCACGTAGCAGCAATCAACCCTCGCTATGTTAACCGTGAAGATGTAGCAGAGAACGAAGTAAATCACGAGCATGAAGTTCTAAAACAACAAGCCCTTAATGAAGGTAAACCAGCCAATATTGTTGAAAAAATGGTTGAAGGCCGTCTTGGCAAATTCTTTGAACAAATCGTTCTTGTCGAACAAGCATTTGTTAAAGATCCTGACGTTAAAGTGAAGAAATATGTAGCAGACAAAGGTGCAAGCGTGAAAACTTTCGTGCGCTATGAAGTAGGCGAAGGTATGGAAAAACGTGAAGAAAACTTTGCTGAAGAAGTAATGAGCCAAATTAAAAAATAAGCCAATTGTAAAATAGGGAACGAGATTGTTCCCTATTTTACCATGGTTGTATACAACGGAATAAATAAAGAACAAACATATCATAATAATATGTATTGCGATGGAGGTTATTATGACAACAGCAAAGTACCAGAGAATTGTGTTAAAATTAAGTGGAGAGGCATTGAGTGGGGATCAGGGAAGCGGTATTGATCCGAAAATCATCCATTCCATTGCACGCCAAGTAAAAGAGGTTGCAGAACTTGGAGTAGAAGTTGCAATCGTTGTTGGTGGAGGAAACATCTGGAGAGGTAAGGTCGGTAGTGAGATGGGGATGGACCGTGCATCGGCTGATTACATGGGTATGCTAGCAACGGTTATGAATTCACTAGCATTGCAAGATGGACTGGAAATGATTGGAATTCCAACAAGAGTTCAGACATCGATTGAAATGCGCCAAGTTGCAGAACCATACATAAGAAGAAAAGCAATTCGCCATTTGGAAAAGAAGCGTGTTGTCATTTTTGCCGCCGGTACAGGAAACCCTTATTTTTCAACAGATACTACTGCTGCGCTAAGAGCGGCAGAAATTGAAGCAGAAGTAATTCTAATGGCTAAAAACAATGTGGATGGTGTTTACTCCGCTGACCCGTTAGTTAATAAAGATGCTGTTAAATATGATAATTTATCTTATTTGGATATGATTAATGAAGGCCTCGGAGTAATGGACTCTACAGCTTCATCACTCTGTATGGATAATAATATTCCTTTAATCGTCTTCTCCATAACAGAAAAAGGTAATATTAAACGCGTCGTTCAAGGCGAGACAATTGGAACAACTATAAGGGGGAAATAAGTGATGGCAAATTCTGTGTTAAGTGAAATGAAGGAAAAAATGGAACTTGCGGTACAAGCATTTATGCGAAACTTAGCTACTGTTCGAGCTGGAAGAGCAAACCCTAACCTATTAGATAGTGTTTTTGTTGATTACTATGGTGCAGCTACACCACTTAATCAACTTGCGTCAGTAGGTGCACCTGAAGCTCGTTTACTTGTCGTAACACCATATGACAAAACGGCACTAGGCGAAATTGAGAAAGGCATTCAGAAAGCGAACCTTGGGCTTTCTCCATCCAATGATGGAAATGTCATCCGCATCAATATTCCAGCTTTAACGGAAGAGCGCCGGAAAGAGCTTGTGAAAGTTGTCGGTAAATTCGCGGAAGAATCCCGTGTTCAAGTGCGTAATATCCGTCGTGAGGCTAATGATCAATTAAAAGCTATGGAAAAAGATTCCGGGATCACAGAAGATGAATTACGGAAATTCCAAGATGAAGTTCAAAAAGAAACAGATCAGTTCATTGCTAAAATTGAACAGCTGACAAAAGAAAAAGAAAATGAGATTATGGAAGTATAATCTATAGTTAACACTTTAATATTGTTACTTAAACGTGTAAAATCAATGTAGCCCTCTTTTTATAAGGGGGCTTTTGTATTTTTTTGTGATTATCGTTATAATGTAACGTGTACCATGAAGTGAAAAAAATGATGGATGATTAACAAATAAACTCAACTTTCTCATCTGAAAATAAAGTAAACTGCCAAATGCTTCATTCAGCGTAAGTGCAACTTTCAGCTGGAGGTTCGCAGTCCAGTCACCTCTCGCTTTCCGCGGGCGGCCGGCAAGCCTCCTCGGGCTAACGCCCTGTGGGGTCTCGCCAGGCCTATCGACGAACGGGAGGTTCTAATGCCGGCATTGGTCACAGGACGTGACCGTACTTAGCCGGTCTCCCGCAGGAGTCTCGAGGTGTCTGGACTGCTCCGAGGGAAAGCCAAATTTGGAACCCTATTTATTATTTTAGGAATAGAACTTTCATCATGATGGGATAGTTTCCAATAATAACGCTCTCTACCAGTTCAGTTGCCCGGTGGACGGTGACTCCTGCGGGAATAGCACGAGTCCGGAGACCCCGCAGGGCGGTAGCCCGAGGAGGCTTCGGCTGTGCCCGCGGAAAGCATCCGTCCACCGGGCAACTGAACGGCGATTAGAACTCCATAATGAGTGAACGAACCAGACACTTACACTGAATAAAAGTAATTCACAGCTGTTTTAGGGTATAAAGGTTGAGTAATGAAGGGCATCCTTCAAACATATAAATGAAAGTGAAATAATTCTGCAGATGGAGTAGGAAGTCAGAAATTCGGAGGACCTAAGATGTCTATGAAAATACCGTTTATTAAAAATAAACAAGAGGATGACGAGCTCATCAACTTATCAGAGAATATACCGAATCACGTAGCAATTATTATGGACGGGAATGGACGCTGGGCAGAAAGCCGACGCTTGCCTAGAATTGCCGGACATAAAGAGGGCGTAAAAGCAGTAATGAAAGTCGTGCGGGCTGCTAACGATGCCAATGTGAAAGTATTGACTTTATACGCTTTCTCTACCGAGAACTGGAATCGTCCAAAATCGGAAATTGATTTTTTAATGAAGCTGCCTAAAGAATTTTTGCATATTTATCTTCCAGAATTAATGGCAAACAATGTTCGAATTGAAACAATCGGTAATTTTGATGCGCTTCCTGCACACACTCAAAAAACTGTGCAATACGCGATAAACAAAACAAAAGCAAACGATGGACTGCTTCTTAATTTTGCTTTGAATTATGGTAGCAGATATGAAATTATGCGTGCAATCAAACAGATCATGAATGATGTGGATGGGAATAAGGTATCGCTTGATTCATTGGGAGAGGAAGAATTTTCGAAATACCTTTACACAAATGGCCTATCAGATCCCGACTTGCTCATCCGTACAAGTGGTGAGAAGCGGCTTAGCAATTTCCTGCTCTGGCAGCTTGCGTATAGTGAATTTTGGTTTACAGATGTTCTTTGGCCTGATATGGATGAGAATATTTTTAATAAAGCGATACAAGATTATCAAAAAAGGAAACGACGTTACGGAGGTATTTAAGGTGATGAAATTTATATGAAGCAACGGGTTATAACAGCAATTCTTGCACTAATCGTATTCCTTCCATTTGTAATTATTGGCGACTTGCCGTTTATTTTGTTCATCTACTTGCTTGCGACAATCGGCCTGATGGAATTGTTGCGAATGAGGGAAATATCTCTCGTTTCCATTCCAGGATTAATTGGAACGATTGGAATCTGGCTTGTACTGTTGCCGGATAAATCGACTCTTTTTTCCATAGAATTTTTATCCATAACAGATATGTTAACTGTAATTATCTTATTTTTATTAGCTTATACTGTATTAGTCAGGAATAAGTTCACATTTGATGAAGCAGGATTCGTTATCCTTACAGCCTTATATGTTGGAATTGGATTTTATTTTCTGATTGAGACAAGACTTGGCACGAGTGGGTTCAGTAATATTCTATTTGCCTTCTTCATCATTTGGGCTACGGATACAGGAGCATATTTTGTTGGGAGGGCACTAGGAAAACGGAAATTATGGCCGGATATTAGTCCGAATAAGACGGTGG
Source organism: Oceanobacillus sp. MO10714A (assembly GCF_037072045.1). NCBI lineage: Bacteria > Bacillati > Bacillota > Bacilli > Caryophanales > Bacillaceae > Oceanobacillus > Oceanobacillus sp. MO10714A. The sequence goes on from NZ_JAXHDC010000002.1 coordinate 186,710, forward strand.
AAGGAGCTATCGGGGGAATCGTCACTGCATGTATTGTAGCGGTAATTTTCCATCTTGTACATCCGTTCCCACACTCGTTGCTAATCGTTATTATTGTAACGATTTTTGCGTCGATGGTAGGACAAGTAGGGGATTTGGTGGAATCTGCTTTCAAGCGGAATTATGGAGTAAAAGACTCTGGTAAATTACTACCAGGCCACGGTGGTATCCTCGACCGTTTTGACAGTTTACTTTTTGTTTTGCCATTCCTGCATTTGATCCAGTTTATTTAAGAGGGCAACAAATAGCATTGTTCCGTTGTACAAATCGAGGAAAACACGGTAAACTTAGCTAAATAGCTAGAGGAAGTAAATAAAGATTTCAGATTGAAAGAGGTGCTTCATTTGACCACAGTCATCGCATTTATATTTATGTTTGGCCTGCTTGTTTTTATTCATGAATGGGGCCATTTGATATTTGCAAAGCGCGCTGGCATGCTAGCTAGAGAATTTGCAATCGGGTTTGGTCCAAAAGTTTTCTCTTTTACTAGGAATGAAACATTGTACACCATTCGTCTCATTCCGGCAGGCGGATATGTGCGTGTAGCAGGTGAAGACCCGGAAATAATTGAATTAAAACCTGGACATCATATCGGTGTTGAATTTAATGAAGACAACAAAGTAAATAAGATTATTGTCAACAACAAAGACAAGCATCCGAATGCACGGGTAATCGAAGTCGAACGAGTTGATCTTGATCATGATTTAATCATTGAAGGGTATGAGCTGGGTGATGAAGATACGAAGCTGACATTCCAAGTCGATGAGAAAGCATTTTTCATTATGGATGAAAGAGAAACGCAAATTGCTCCATATGATCGGCAATTCGCTTCGAAAACACCTGCACAACGGGCAATGCAATTATTCGCAGGTCCAATGATGAACTTTGTATTGGCAATCGTCATTTTCATTATTTTAGGTATCGCTCAGGGAACTCCGGTTAACGAAGCGAAAATGGGAGAAATCGTTGATGGTTCTCCTGCAGCAGAAGCTGGTATGGTTGAGGGAGATGAAGTGATCCGAATTAACGATACCCCGGTTTCCACTTGGGAGGAATTCACTTCCATTGTTAGAGAAAACCCAGCTAGTGAATTGCAATTGACCTTTGTACGTAATGGTCAGGAAGAACAAGTAATGGTAACGCCTAATGAGGTCGAATCTGTTAATGAAAAAGGAGAACCGATCCATATGGGACAAATCGGTGTCTATCCTGCCTATGAAAAGTCAGTTCTCGGGACACTGACTTATGGATTTGAACGTACGTATGAGACGACAAAACTTATTCTTACTAATTTAATGATGCTAGTAACGGGTCAAGTATCGATTGAATTATTATCAGGACCAGTCGGTATTTACGATGCGACAGACCAGATTGTCCAAACCGGATTTTGGAACTTCCTGCTCTGGACAGCAATGCTCAGTGTAAACCTAGGTGTTATCAACCTGGTTCCATTACCAGCGCTTGACGGTGGCAGGCTCTTATTCGTTGGGATCGAAGCCTTACGAGGAAAACCAGTACCACCTGAAAAGGAAGGGCTTTTCCACTTCGTCGGCTTCGCATTACTCATGCTACTCATGATCGTAGTAACTTGGAACGACATCCAACGACTATTCCTTTAAACGATCTGTAATTGGATCATACCAACTTTCTACTGGAAGTCCGCAGTCCCGATACCTCTCGCTTTCCGCGGGCGGCTGGTGAGCCTCCTCGGGCTAAAGCCCTGTGGGGTCTCACCAAGCCTATCCTCCCGCAGGAGTCTCGAGGTATCGGGACTGCGGAGCTGAATAGACCTTAACTCTATCACATTTTACAGGCAACATAATCTTAAATAGTTCAAATTACGAAACCCTTGTTTTATAATAAAAGCAAGGGTTTTAAAATGGATGAACAATTATTAGCCAAAGGGAGGAGAAATAATGGATTTATCCAAACAGCAGAAGATGAATATCTTGCTTGAACAGATCGAATTACCGCAGGATATGACAAATCACTTTTCAAATAGTTATTTAAATAAATTAGTTGTTCACAAGAAAACACGAGTTTGGCATTTTTACATATGTGTAGATTCTATCCTTCCTTATCAAGTATATGAAGTTTTTTGCATGAAATTAAGGGAAGCGTTCCGTGATATAGCAAGTGTGGAGCTGACGATCGAAGCGGTAAACTCAGACATAGCTGAAGATAACTTAATTAGTTATTGGAATGATTTCTTACAAAAAGTGCCACCACTATCACCAGCTTATAAGGAATTAGTAGAACAGCAAACACCACAAGTTAACGGTAATAAGATTATGTTAACTGCCAGGAATGAAGCAGAAGCGCAAGCGCTCAAAAATAGATTACTTGAACCGATGCAAAACTATTTTTCTGCGATTGGCGCCACCCAATTCATGCTGGAGATGACAGTGAACAATAACCTTGAGGCGATTCAACGTTTCAAAGAACAGACAGTGCTTGAGGATCAGCGAATTGTCATGAATACAGTGAAAGAAAAGGCGAAGCGTGATAAAACCAAAGTGGAAGATGAAAATAAACCACTCCTTCTAGGTTACCGTATTCCAGATGACCCAGTTGCGATGGAAGTCATCCAGGAAGAGGAGAGAAAAGTTACGATCCAGGGCTATGTATTCTCTGCTGATATTAGAGAGCTAAGATCTGGACGTAGTTTGTTAATTATTAAAGCAACGGATTACACCGATTCCTTAGAGATTAAGATGTTTTCCCGCGGGGACGAAGATGCAGAGAAGTTCAAATCTGCTAAAAAAGGTATGTGGATTAAAGCCCGTGGAAGCATCCAGACGGACATGTATTCCAATGAGCTTGCTATGATGGCGAATGATATCCAAGAGGTAGAAGTAGCTGAGCGGATGGATACAGCACCTGATGAGGAAAAACGAGTTGAGCTGCATGCTCATACTACAATGAGTCAGATGGATGCGGTCGTCTCACCTGGTGCACTTGTTGCTCAAGCGGCAAAATGGGGACATAAAGCAGTAGCAATAACCGACCATGCCGGAGTACAAGGCTTTCCCGAAGCACATGCGGCGAGTAAAAAACATGACATTAAAGTTCTTTATGGTGTAGAAGCCAATGTGGTGGATGATGGTGTTCCGATCGCCTATAATTCAGCAGATATTGAGCTTTCTGATGCCAGTTATGTTGTTTTCGACGTGGAGACGACAGGGCTTTCAGCAGTATATGATACGATAATTGAACTTGCCGGCGTCCGAATCCACCAAGGAGAAGTTGTAGATCGCTTTGAATCTTTCGCCAACCCGCATCATCCTCTATCGGAAACAACAATTAATCTAACGGGAATTACGGATGACATGGTTAAAGATGCGCCTGAAGTAGGACAAGTGCTAAAAGATTTCAACGATTGGATGGGTAACGATATCCTTGTTGCCCATAATGCATCCTTTGATATAGGATTTCTTAATCAAGGTTTTGAAAGGATTGGACTCGGGAAAGTTACCAATCCCGTTATCGATACACTAGAACTTGCAAGGTTTTTACTGCCACAATTGAAGAACCACCGGCTGAATACACTATGTAAACATATGGATATTGAATTAACACAGCATCACCGCGCAATTTATGATGCGGAGGCAACAGGTTATTTAACGTGGAAATTTGTGCAGCAGTTATTGGAACAAGATATTACGAATCATCTGAAGCTGAATAATCATATGGGTGAAAGTGATGCCTATCAGCGTTCCCGTCCCTTCCATTGTACGATTTTAGCGCAGAATGAGGTTGGCTTGAAAAACTTGTATAAGTTAGTTTCGTACGCCCATATTAATTATTTCTACCGGGTTCCCCGAATACCGCGTTCCGTATTGGAGAAAAATCGCGAAGGATTAATTATCGGGACAGCTTGCGATCAAGGTGAAGTCTTTGAAAAGATGATGCAGACGTCAGCAGAAGAAGCGGAGAAGGTAGCGGAGTTCTATGATTACATTGAAATACAGCCACCTTCCAACTATGTCCATTTAATCGATAAGGAATTAGTGCAAAATGAAGCTCAGATATTTGATATTCTTAAGAAACTCGTCGCACTCGGGGGAAAACTGAATAAACCCGTAGTAGCAACAGGGAATGTGCATTATTTAAATGAGAATGATAAGCAATACCGCCAAATATTGATTTCTTCTCAAGCCGGAAATCCGTTAAATCGTCAAACTTTACCAGATACACCAATGCGCACGACAGGAGAAATGCTTGAAGCCTTTAAGTTTTTAGGTGAAGAAAAAGCGTATGAAATTGTCGTGAAAAATACGCAAGAGTTAGCAGAAGGACTTGAGGCCATTTCACCGATTAAAGATGGCTTATTTACACCGACGATTGAAGGTGCGGAACAAGAAATGCGGGATCTTTGTTATACAAAAGCGAAAGAAATTTATGGTGATCCACTACCCGAAATTGTCACAGCTCGCCTGGAAAAAGAGTTGGATAGTATTATCGGGAACGGCTTCTCCGTTATTTACCTGATTTCCCACAAACTCGTTAAGAAATCTTTAGATGATGGTTATCTCGTCGGATCCAGAGGTTCTGTCGGTTCATCATTTGTTGCAACGATGACAGAGATTACGGAAGTGAACCCACTTGTTCCGCATTATGTTTGTCTGGAGTGTAATTATAGTGAGTTCATTACGGACGGTTCGGTTGCAAGTGGTTTCGACTTACCTGATAAAGCTTGCCCGGAATGTGGTACAGATTTAACGAAGGATGGTCAAGACATCCCGTTTGAAACGTTCCTTGGCTTTAAAGGAGATAAAGTACCGGATATTGATTTGAACTTCTCCGGAACCTATCAACCAAGGGCCCATAATTATACGAAAGAGCTGTTTGGGGATGACTATGTTTTCCGAGCAGGAACGATAGGAACGATAGCGGATAAAACAGCTTACGGTTACGTTAAAGGATACGCAAATGATCGGAATCTAAAATTCAAACGAGCGGAAATCGATCGCCTCGTGCAAGGTTGTACTGGAGTGAAACGAACGACAGGGCAACACCCTGGTGGAATTATCGTTGTACCAGAGGATAAAGAAATCTTTGACTTTACACCGATTCAATTTCCAGCAGATGACCGGAAGAGTGAGTGGCGGACAACCCATTTTGATTTCCATTCTATTGATGAAAATCTATTGAAGCTCGATATACTTGGTCATGATGATCCGACCGTGATTCGGATGCTGCAGGACTTGAGTGGAATCGATCCGCAAGATATTCCAACCGACGATGCGGAAGTAATGAAAATCTTTTCCGGGACAGAGTCTCTTGGAGTCACCCCTGAACAGATTAATTGTAAAACGGGTACACTTGGAGTACCGGAATTTGGAACACGTTTTGTCCGACAAATGCTTGAGGATACAAAACCAAGCACCTTCGCAGAGCTATTGATAATTTCTGGTTTGTCCCACGGTACGGATGTATGGCTTGGGAACGCTCAGGATTTAATCAATGAAGGGATTTGCGAACTAGCCGATGTAATTGGTTGCCGGGACGATATTATGGTTTATCTGATGCAAAAAGGCCTCGAACCAGCACTTGCCTTTACAATCATGGAATTTGTTCGTAAGGGAAGAGGATTGAAGGATGAATGGATTGGCGAAATGAAGAAACATAATGTGCCAGATTGGTATATTGAATCATGTAAAAAGATTAAGTATATGTTCCCTAAAGCCCACGCAGCAGCTTACGTATTAATGGCAATTCGGATTGCATACTTTAAAGTCCATCACCCAATCCTTTTCTATGCAGCTTATTTCACTGTCCGTGCGAATGACTTTGACCTTGATTCCATGATTAAAGGTTCATCTGCGATCAGACAAAAAATTGACGGAATCACAGCAAAAGGAAACGATGCCTCACCAAAGGAGAAATCTCTCCTAACGGTACTTGAGGTAGCGCTTGAGATGTGTGAGCGTGGTTTCTCTTTCCAAAAAGTTGATTTATACCGTTCAAGTGCGACGGAATTCATTGTGGAAGGAGATACACTAATCCCTCCATTTAATGCAGTTGACGGCTTAGGTACGAACGCTGCTATAAATATAGTGGAAGCAAGAAAAGATGGAGAATTTTTATCGAAAGAAGATTTCCATGAACGAAGCAAAGTACCGAAGACTGTCCTTGAGTATCTTGACCAGCACGGTTGCTTGGAGGGAATGGCAGAGAAGAACCAACTATCGCTCTTTTAACATACCAGTTATTTGCAAACATATTCCTGCTATGATATAATAATTTTCGGAAAGTGTCGATTGAACGATTTTAAGGAGTGGGTTTCTAGCCCACTCCTTCTTCTTAGAATTTATGCTCTTACTTCGCCCCTAGCCCCTACATGACAGGCTAGGGTTTTATATTGCCACTTTACTACTTTAAAATGAAAAAGATTAAACTTGTGCATAATAAGGAATAAATGGTAGTAGAAGGAGGATGACGGATGACTTCGGTTATTGAAACAACAGAACAATTAGTGAATCCGATTTTAGAACAGAATGGTTTAGAACTGGTTGATATTGAATATGTGAAGGAAGGAAAGAACTGGTTCCTGCGCGTTTATATTGATAAACCGGGTGGTGTCGATATCGCGGAATGTGGACTTGTATCAGAGCAACTGAGTGAAAAGCTCGACGAAACTGATCCAATTAAAGATGCCTATTTTCTCGAAGTATCTTCACCTGGTGCGGAAAGACCGCTCAAAACAAAAGCAGATATAGAAGCAAATATTAATAAAAATGTTTATGTTACATTATACGCACCCATTGATGGTGAAAAGGAATATGAAGGAATATTAACCAGCTTTGAAAATGATTGTCTAACCATTGAATACAAGGTGAAAACAACGAAGAAACAAGTGGAGATTCCATATGAAAAGGTAGCTAAAGCAAGATTAGCTGTAACGTTCTAAAAAGGGGGATAATGAAAAGTGAGCAGTCAGTTGTTTGATGCGATTGATTTATTAGCAGAGGAAAAAGGCATTGAAAAAGAAATATTAATTGAAGCATTGGAAGCTGCACTAATATCAGCATATAAAAAGAATTTCCAATCTGCAACGAACGTGCGAGTTGAACTTAACGAAGAAAAAGGCAGTATGAAAGTATTTTCAAGAAAAGCGATTGTAGAAGAAGTAGAGGATACCCAACAGGAAATATCGTTGGCGGAAGCAAAGGAAATCGACCCGAATTATGAAGTGGATGATGTAATCGAAGTAGAGGTTACACCGAAAGACTTCGGTCGGATTGCTGCCCAGGCGGCAAAGCAGGTAGTAACACAGCGGGTAAGGGAAGCAGAACGGGGCGTTATTTATTCCGAATATGTCGACCGAGAAGATGATGTCATGACTGGAATCATCCAGCGTAAAGATGCCCGCTTTATTTATGTAAACTTAGGAAAGATTGAAGCAAAGCTTGCTGAAGCGGAGCAAATGCCGACAGAAGAGTATCACACCCATGATCGTCTCAAAGTATATGTAACGAAAGTGGAGAATACAAGTAAAGGGCCACAGATCTATATTTCAAGATCACATCCAGGCTTGTTGAAGCGATTATTTGAAATGGAAGTACCCGAAATTTATGATGGTATCGTTGAAATTAAATCAGTAGCACGGGAAGCTGGCGACCGTTCAAAAATTTCCGTTTATGCGGAGAACGAAGAAATTGATGCAGTAGGTGCTTGTGTCGGACCAAGAGGTCAGCGTGTCCAGGCGATAGTTGATGAACTGAAGGGTGAGAAAATCGATATCGTCGAATGGGCAGAAGACCCGGTTGTTTACGTATCGAACGCACTCAGTCCTTCTAAGGTCATTGATGTGCTCGTAAACGAAGAAGAGAAAGCAACAACAGTTATTGTTCCTGATTATCAACTATCTTTAGCAATTGGTAAGCGTGGGCAAAATGCTCGGCTTGCTGCCAAGCTGACAGGCTGGAAAATCGACATTAAGAGTGAGACTGAAGCTAAAAATGAAGGCCTGCTCGAGGATGATCTCGAAGATGATAGTGAAACAACTGAAGAAGAATCTTATTCAATGAATGATAACGATTTGTTTGAATAGGAGGAATTAAAAAATGGCGACAAAACGTAAAATACCAGAAAGAAAATGTGTTGTAACAGGGGAAATGCGACCAAAAAAAGAACTGATCCGTATTGTACGGAATAAAGCCGGAGAAGTATTTGTCGACCCGACAGGGAAAAAGAACGGCAGGGGCGCATATGTAACCGGAACATTGGAAGTTATTGATAAAGCTGAACAATCCAATGTTCTTGCCCGAACGTTAAATGCTGAAGTTGAACCGGCAATCTATGAAGAATTACGAGAGCTTGTGAGAAGTGAATCATGAAGAATTATTTGAATTTACTTGGTCTCGCCTTTCGGGCCGGAAAATGTTCTGTTGGGGAAGATGCTATTTTACGAGATGTTCGCAGCCAGAAGGCAAAGCTCGTAATACTGGCCCATGATACAGGGGACCAGACGAAGAAACGCATTACCGATAAATGCAAGTATTACCGGGTTCCTTATGTTATTGCCGAAGAGGACCGGGAAACATTATCGAATGCGATAGGAAAATCCCAAAGAGTTGCGATTGCAGTACTGGATGCAGGTTTTGCTAAGAAGATCCGCTCGTACTTTGCCAGATAAGATAGTATGAATCCATTTTAATTGCATAAGTGCAACTAAGGCATTCGCCGTAAAGCCTTGGCGAATGCCAAGTTTTCTAAGGTAATTAATTTCGGGGGTGAACGTATGACTAAAATGCGTGTATATGAATATGCTAAAAAGAATCAAGTAACGAGTAAACAAGTGATTAACTATTTAAAAGAAATGAATGTGGAAGTGGCGAATCACATGTCTACGATCTCGGAGAATACCGTGAAATCACTTGATAAAAAGTTTAATCCATCGACTAACGATAGAGAAAAACAGAAGACAACCACTCAGTCGAAACCAAAACAGAAAAAAGACGATACGAAACAGAAGTCTTCTGATAAAAGACATAACAACAAAGGGAGTCAACAAATGACAGGAAAAAGAGGCCAGCAAAAGACTCACCGTAATAAAAATCGAAACCAAAAGAGACGAGACCAGCAAAGGAGCAAACCGACACAACCGGCACCGGATTTAACGCCGAAGAAGATTACGTATAATAATACGCTAACGGTTAGTGAACTTGCAGCAAAGCTACACAAAAAAGAATCTGAGATCATTAAAAAACTCATGTTTTTAGGTGTGATGGCTACGAAAAACCAGGATCTTGATGATGATACGATTGAATTAATCTGCGGTGAGTATAATGTTGAAGTAGAAAAGGAAATTGTACTAGAGGACACAGATTTTGAAAAATATCGCGTAGAAGAGAAAGAAGAGAACTTACAGGAACGACCTGCTGTTGTGACGATTATGGGACACGTAGACCACGGGAAAACAACAACACTAGACTCCATTCGAAAAACAAAAGTAACAGCAGGAGAAGCTGGAGGGATCACACAGCATATCGGGGCTTATCAAGTAGAAGCAAATGGGAAGAAGATCACTTTCCTCGATACACCGGGCCACGCTGCTTTCACAAGCATGCGTTCACGTGGCGCTCAAGTTACGGATATCGCAATTCTAGTCGTTGCTGCGGATGACGGTGTAATGCCACAGACCGTTGAAGCGATCAACCATGCAAAAGCAGCTGAGGTTCCAATTATTGTTGCTGTTAATAAAATGGATAAAGAATCAGCAAATCCTGACCGCGTTATGCAGGAGTTAACAGAATACGAATTAATCCCTGAAGACTGGGGCGGGGATACGATTTTCGTTAATATTTCAGCAATCAAAAACGAGGGTATTGATGATCTCCTTGAGATGGTGTTACTCGTCGCGGAAGTTGAAGAACTAAAAGCGAATCCGAATGCCAATGCATCCGGTACGGTGATTGATGCGCAATTGGATAAAGGAAGAGGTTCTGTAGCGACATTACTCGTCCAGAATGGAACGCTCCATGTAGGTGATTCCCTCGTTGTCGGGAACACATATGGTCGAGTACGCGCGATGGTAAATGATATGCGGGAGCGGGTTGAACAAGTTGGCCCGTCTACACCAGTGGAAATTACCGGTCTTAACGGTGTACCACAAGCCGGGGATCAATTCCTCGTATTTGAAGATGAGAAGAAAGCAAGACAAGTCGGTGAGGCACGAGAGCAGAAATTTATTGTGGAAAACCGGGGACAACAGAGTAAAGTAAGCCTTGACGATTTATTCGAGCAAATTAAGCAAGGTGAAATGAAAGACTTAAATATTATTATTAAAGCGGATGTTCAAGGTTCAGCTGAAGCACTTTCCTCTTCTCTACAAAAAATTGAAGTAGAAGGCGTTAAGGTAAAAATCATCCACACTGGAGTAGGAGCGATAACAGAGTCTGATATTATTTTGGCATCTGCTTCAAATGCAATCGTCATCGGTTTTAACGTAAGACCTGATGTAAATGCGAAAAACGCTGCAGAAAGAGAAAAAGTCGATGTAAGAACGCATCGTGTCATCTATAAGGCAATTGAAGAAATCGAAGCAGCGATGAAGGGCTTGCTTGATCCTGAATTCGAAGAGAAAGTTATCGGACAAGCGGAAGTTCGTGAAACATTTAAAGTTTCCCGAATCGGAACAATCGCTGGGAGCTATGTTACGGATGGTAAGATTACGAGAGACTCTGGGGTCAGAGTAATCCGTGATGGAGTTGTTCTGTTCGAAGGTGAGATCGCTGCACTGAAACGATTTAAAGATGACGTGCGTGAAGTGGCGACTAACTATGAGTGTGGAATTACAATTTCGAACTTTAATGATATTAAAGAAGGAGACGTTATCGAAGCATTTATTATGGAGGAAATTAAACGCACATGATCCTCTATGCTGAAATAGAGTGCTTCTTTTACGAAGGAAATTCGCTTAAAGCAAAACGTTCCTTATTAAAAAGGATATTTGCCAAATTGACGAAAGACTTTAATGTTGCCGTTGCCGAGTTAGAATATCAAGACCTCTGGCAACGGACAAAGTTTGGCGTTGTGACAGTATCGGCAAGTACAGTACATGCAGAGAAAATAATTCAGCAAGTGCTGCGGGTTGTTGATCAATATCCTGAATTGGAGCGGACCCTTACAACGGTTGAGGAACGCTAACCCTCCTTCAAGCAATTAATTATTTTCTGAATGAGGTGAGATGATGTCGGAATTACGTGCTAATCGGGTTGCTGAACAGATGAAAAAAGAATTAGGCGAAATTTTAACGATGAAACTGAAAGATCCTAGAATTGGCTTTGTTACAGTTACAGATGTGGAAGTCACCGGAGACCTCCAGCAAGCTACCATCTATATTTCTGTACTCGGTTCAGAGAAAGAAAAACAAGATACTTTACTTGGATTGACGAAAGCTAAAGGATTTATCCGTTCAGAAATCGGAAAACGAATCCGTCTGAGAAAGACACCTGAACTCCTTTTTGAATTTGATGAAGCATACGAGTATGGAAACCGGATTGAAACTATTTTACGAGATTTAAATAAATAAATGGTAAATCTGACTCCTCAGTTAAGTGGACAGAGTCAGATTTTTCCATGATTCTTTTGCTTGTATGGAACGGGAGTGAAAGAGATGGACGGAATTCTGCCGTTATGGAAACCAAGAGGGATGACCTCCCATGATTGCGTCATGAAGATTAGACGAATTTACAAGACGAGAAAGGTCGGGCACACAGGGACGCTTGACCCGGAAGTAGAAGGTGTACTTCCTATCTGCATCGGGCAAGCTACGAAAGTTGTACCATTTTTGACAGATACAAAGAAAACATATATCGCCGAATTAAAGTTAGGGCAAACGACAGAAACAGAAGATAGCTACGGTGAAATTGTTGAAACGATGGAAGTTGATGCATTTCCTGAAACCAGTGAAATTGACACATGCTTCAAATCCTTCTTAGGCGTGACGGAGCAAACCCCACCAATGTATTCAGCTGTTAAAGTAAATGGTAAGAAGCTGTATGAATATGCAAGGGCAAATAAAGAAGTCGAGCGACCAATACGTAATATTGAGATATATTCCATTAAGCGCTTAGCACAAAATAAAAATGATCAAACGATCCGATTCCAAGTCACTTGTTCGAAGGGAACTTATATCCGCACACTTTGTGTCGACATTGGGAAAAGGCTAGGATATCCTGCTCATATGTCATTCCTTGAAAGAACCCAGACTGGGAATTTTACTAAAGAGGAAGCAGTAACATTCGAACAGCTTGAAAAAACCGCTACTGAAGTGGAACGAGCAGCATGGCTCAAACCGCTCCTATCCGGAGTTGATCATTTATCTTCCATTGAAGTATCTGAACAGGTAAAGAGAAAAGTACAGCATGGCCAAAAACTGCCTCGACCTGACGAATTGCCGAGGACGAATCCGTTTTTGATGGTGCACCACGGTGAACTATTGGCCATTTATCAGCTTTATGAAAAAAGTAAGCAAGAAATAAAGCCAGTTCGTGTATTTCAGCTTGATAAAAAAGTAGGTGAATAGATATGAGAACATTTGAATTAACTTATCCACACACGCTTTCTGGAGTGGACATGCCTGAAACAGTCAGTGCGATTGGTTTTTTTGACGGGATACATAAAGGTCATCAGCAATTAATCAAGAAAGCGGTTGAAATAGCAAAAGAAAGAAATATGGAGAGTGCTGTAATTACGTTTCATCCTCACCCATCTGTCATATTGAAAAAGGGGATAGAACATGTGCAATATATAACGCCTCTTCGCGAAAAACAAGAAATTCTTCAGCAAATGAATGTTGATAGACTCTATATTATTAAATTTAACGAAGAACTATCGAAATTGAGTCCTCAAGCTTTCATAGATCATTTTATAATTGGATTAAATATTAAGCATCTTGTTGCAGGCTTCGATTACAGCTTTGGCCATAAAGGATCTGGAAATATGCAGAATATCGCGGAATATTCCAGAGGTGAATTTGATTATACGGTTATCGACAAAGTTTCACTGGATGATGAAAAAATCAGCTCCACTCGGATCAGAAACTTGTTGAAACAAGGAGACGTAGCGGCAGTCAATCAGTTGCTTGGACGCCCTTTAAAATATACAAGTACCGTTATTCGAGGTGCAAAGCGCGGTGGCCCGGAACTTGGCTATCCTACGGCGAATTTACGAATTAATGAAGAAGCACTTCTGCCTAAGATTGGTATTTATGCTGTGAAAATACGATACAAGAATGCGATTTATGAAGGAATGGCAAGTGTTGGGACGAACCCGACTTTCAAAGAAGATAAAGGAAATTTATCCGTTGAAGTGAATATCTTTGATTATAATAATGATTTATACGGAGAAGAATTACAGATTGAATGGCATGAGTTCATTCGGGATGAGAAGAAATTTGCCGGCAAAGAAGAACTAATCGCACAACTTGCCGACGACGAAAAAACAATCCGCAATTATTTCCGATAAATTACTCAACATTTACAGTCTGAAACAGCAGTTCATGTAAAAAATATTGATTAAAAACTTGATTTTATCTGGAGTTAAAGCTATACTAATGTAGATAAACCATCGCTTGGCAAATCGTAACTCCGACGATTGCTAGGGGATTGGGGCTATACAAATTCTATAGGAGGTGGACCAAATGGCGATTTCACAAGAACGTAAGAATGAAATTATTAATGAATTTAAAGTCCATGATACGGACACAGGTTCTCCTGAAGTACAAATTGCTGTACTTACAGAAGAGATTAACCTACTGAATGAACATCTTCGTGTTCATAAGAAGGACCATCATTCTCGCCGCGGTCTGTTTAAAATGGTCGGTAAACGCCGTAACCTATTAAACTACCTACGTAATAAAGATATTATACGTTACCGCGATTTAATTCAAAAACTCGGCTTACGTCGATAAGCTTAAAGAAAAGCAGGAGAAATCCTGCTTTTTCTTTTAAACATTTTACTATGGTGTAACAGTCCGTAAGACTTCCGCGACTAAAAATGGTAAAGGGTTAAAAGCAGGAAATAACGGTCACTGACACCTTGATTTACAAAAGCTAATTCCGTGGGAAAAGAACAACAACTCCTCTAGAATGAAGTTTTGTTTTATATAACTGGATATTATTGACATTACGCTTCTGATTAGACGTACCGTTTGATTCTCCCACTGCTATCGTATATTCTAGAAGAAAGAATTACCTGATAGCTTTAAGCGAGAATTGCTTATACTAATGATAAGGATGTTGTATTGAAAGGAGTACCAAACTAGATGACAGATGAAAAACAAGTTTTTTCGACAGAGATTTCAGGTTCCACGTTTACAGTGGAAATAGGTGAACTTGCCAAACAAGCTGGTGGCGCTGCGATGATTCATTATGGTGATACATCTGTACTGGCAGTTGCCACAGGATCAAAGGAGCCGAAAGATTTGCCATTCTTTCCTTTGACAGTAAATTATGAAGAACGGTTGTATGCCGTCGGAAAAATCCCGGGAGGATTCATTAAGCGGGAAGGAAGACCAAGTGAAAAAGCAATTCTGGCTTCACGTCTAATTGACCGTCCAATTCGACCACTTTTCCCTGATGGCTACCGTAATGAAGTACAAGTTATCAGTACCGTGATGAGTGTGGATCAAGACTGTTCTTCAGAGATCGCAGCAATGATCGGTTCTTCCATTGCGCTTTCTATTTCTAATATTCCATTTCAGGAACCGATCGCAGGTGTTCAAGTTGGAAGAGTTGATGGAGAATTCATTATTAACCCAACTATTGAGCAACAGGAAAAAAGTGATATCGAGCTTACCGTAGCAGGAACGAAAAATGCAGTCAACATGGTTGAAGCAGGTGCTGATGAAGTTCCTGAAGAAGTAATGCTTGAAGCAATCATGTTCGGTCACGAAGAAATTAAACGATTAGTTGAATTTCAAGAAGAAATTATTTCTCAAGCGAATATCGAAAAATCCGAAGTGAATTTATTTGAGCTTGACAGAGAGCTTACGGAAAAAATTGAACATGAGGCAAAAGATAAGCTTACTGCGGCAATCCAAGTAAAAGAAAAGCATGAGCGTGAAGATGCGATTGCAGCCGTGAAAGAAGAGGTAATTGCTGCTTATGATGAAGAAACAGAAGCAGATACCATTAAACAAGTGAAAAACATTCTTGAAAACATGGTGAAGGAAGAAGTGCGTCGTCTTATTACGAAGGAGAAAATTCGTCCAGATGGTAGAAAACCGGATGAAGTCAGACCATTATCCAGTCGCACTCACATCTTACCGCGCACCCATGGTTCAGGGCTATTTACACGTGGACAAACACAAGCTTTAAGTATCTGTACATTAGGTGCACTCGGCGATGTCCAAATTTTGGACGGGCTTGATTTAGAAGAGTCAAAACGCTTTATGCATCATTATAACTTCCCGCAATATAGTGTTGGGGAAACAGGTCCAATCCGCGCGCCGGGTAGAAGGGAAATTGGTCATGGTGCCTTAGGTGAACGTGCCCTTGAAAAAGTGATCCCATCTGAAAATGATTTCCCATATACAATCCGTCTCGTTTCCGAAGTATTGGAATCTAACGGTTCAAGCTCGCAGGCGAGTATTTGTGCAAGTACATTAGCATTAATGGATGCTGGAGTCCCGATTAAAGCTCCGGTTGCCGGAATTGCGATGGGTCTAGTTAAATCTGGGGAAGATTATACGATTTTAACAGATATTCAAGGCATGGAAGATGCACTTGGTGACATGGACTTTAAAGTTGCCGGTACAGAAAATGGAATTACTGCTTTACAGATGGATATTAAAATTGACGGTCTTTCCCGAGAGATATTAGAAGAAGCGATGGAACAAGCGAAAGTAGGACGGATGCAAATTCTTGAATCCATGCTTGCAACCATTGCAGAACCTAAGACAGAGTTATCTCCGTTTGCACCGAAAATCATGACGATGGCCATTAATCCGGATAAAATCCGTGATGTAATTGGACCGAGCGGAAAACAAATTAATCAAATCATCGATGAAACTGGTGTGA
Source organism: Oceanobacillus sp. MO10714A (assembly GCF_037072045.1). Taxonomy (NCBI): domain Bacteria; kingdom Bacillati; phylum Bacillota; class Bacilli; order Caryophanales; family Bacillaceae; genus Oceanobacillus; species Oceanobacillus sp. MO10714A. The sequence continues at coordinate 202,780 of NZ_JAXHDC010000002.1, forward strand.
AAATCGACATTGAACAGGACGGTAGTGTCTATATTTCTTCAACCGATAAGCAAATGAATGAAAAGGCGAAGAAAATTATTGAGGACATTGTCCGTGAAGTAGAAGTCGGTCAAATGTATCTTGGTACTGTTAAACGTATTGAGAAGTTTGGCGCATTTGTTGAATTATTTAAAGGAAAAGATGGTCTTGTTCACATTTCCGAACTGCAAATTGAACGTACGAATAAAGTAGAAGACGTCGTTTCAGTCGGAGATGAAATCCTAGTCAAAGTGAAAGAAATTGATCGACAAGGCCGAATTAATCTGTCAAGAAAAGCAGTATTATTAGAAGAAAAAGAACGGGAAGAAAAAGCAAATAAATAAGTGATTCGGTCGTTAAGTAATTCTGAATGACTTAGAAAACAAAAAGAAGCTGAGTAATTATTTCAGTTTCTTTTTTTAATAGCCCTTTCTATTGTTTCGCATACCTTGTCCTATTGCCGCATATATTGATTGCAGGGGGGCGGTGGCATGCGAGAGTATAAAAAATATGTGAACGTACTAGTGTTCATTCTTATCCTTTTTGCTGCATTTCGATTGGATTATAATCCATTTATTGATGGGGCAGTGCCTGTTACGAATTTAAAAAAGGACGAACTATACTTAGAGATCGAGCAAAAAGCAGCAACAGGAGAATATAAGGAAGCACCTCAAAACGCCTACATTGACCGCGTTTATAAAAAGACTCCCGGAAGGAACGGCAGGGACATAAATGTTGAAAAATCCTACCAGCGGATGAAGAAAGCTGGCGTATTTCAAGAGGATCTACTTATCTTTGATCAAATACGACCGGAAATTGATTTAATCGATCTAGAATCAGCGCCAATTTACCGTGGACATCCCGAAAAACAAATGGTATCATTTATGATTAATGTTTCTTGGGGGAGTGAGCATATTCCAGCAATCCTAAACACGTTACAGGAACATCAAGTGAAAGCAAATTTTTTCATTGAAGGGAAGTGGGCGAGGGAGAATCCAGAACTCGTACAAATGATTGTGGAAAAAGGTCATCTTGTCGGAAACCATGCTTATAATCACCCAGATATGGCGCGCCTGAATAATCAGGAAATCGAAACACAGATCAAGCAGACAAATGAAATACTTACTGCAATTACAGGGGAAACTCCAACTTACTTTACACCACCTAGCGGAAGTTTTAAAGATGAAGTTGTTAAGATTGCCAGTGAAGAAGGAATGGAGACAATTTTATGGACGGTAGATACGATCGATTGGAAGAAACCATCTGTTTCTGTTATGATAAATCGAGTAAATGATAACGTGCATCCTGGTGCAATCATTTTAATGCATCCAACACCAGTCATTGCTGAAGGGCTAGATGAATTAATCACGCTCCTTAAGGATAAAGACTTCCGATTAGGCAGATTAGATACACTTTTAAGTACAGAACGATAATTTGACATCATTTCAGGGGGGAGCAATATTGATTCAGAAACATCAGAGTAAGAACGGATTGCGTATCGTGCTTGAACCAATTCCTGCTGTTCGTTCCGTCACGATAGGAATTTGGGTGTTGACGGGTTCACGTAATGAAACAGTTGAAAATAATGGTATATCCCATTTTATTGAACACATGCTGTTTAAAGGAACAAAAACACGGACTGCCCGTGATATAGCAGAGGCATTTGATTCTATTGGAGGCCAGATCAATGCTTTTACTTCCAAGGAATATACTTGTTTTTATGCAAAAGTTCTTGATACCCATAAAGAACTCGCATTAGAAATTCTGGCAGATATGTTTTTCGACTCGAGTTTCGATGAAGAAGAGATGGAACGGGAAAAGAAAGTAGTTTATGAAGAGATAAAAATGTATGAAGATACGCCAGATGATATTGTACATGACTTCTTAGCACAAGCTGCTTTTGGCAATCACCCACTGGGTTTTCCGATTATAGGTTCAGAGAAGCAATTGGAGTCATTCCATCCGGCAATGCTAAGAGACTATATGAATGAACAGTATACTCCGGAAAATATCGTCATTTCAATTGCAGGAAATGCAGACGAATCATTTGTCCAATTGATTGATGACCGATTTGGTTCCTTTACTCGGCCGGGTAAGAAAAAGGAAGAAATGACAGCTCTTTTTGTAGGAGATTCGATCACAAAGAATAAAGATACAGAACAAGCTCACCTTTGCCTTGGTTACCGAGGCTTACCAATTAATGATTCATCTACATACAGCTTAATTTTATTAAACAATGTCTTAGGTGGGAGTATGAGTTCCCGCTTGTTTCAGGATGTTCGCGAATCACAGGGACTTGCCTATTCTGTATTTTCTTATCATGCTTCATTTCTTGAAGATGGTCTGCTCACAATCTATGCCGGTACAGGAAATGAACAATTGACAAAGTTACAGGAAACGATTGATGATACGATTGCTGAGCTTGTTGATAACGGAATAACAGATAAAGAACTACATAATAGTAAGGAACAATTAAAGGGAAATCTTGTGCTTAGTTTGGAAAGTACAAGCAGCAGAATGAGTAGGAATGGAAGAAATGAATTGTTATTAAAAAGACATCGGTCAATAGATGAAATAATTAAAGAAATCGATGCCATTTCGCATAGCTCCGTTCGTAACGTAATCGACCATGTATTTAAGTCAAAACCAGCAATCGCAATAATTTCAAATAACAATTGAAGCCTGCCAACTCATTATTCTCATGACTTTCTGCTTTCTTGCATAAGCTGGAATAGGGAGGGGTATCCATGAGGCTTAGAGATATTAGCGGGAAGGAAATTATTGATGTGAAGCAAGGGATTAAGTTGGGCGTGCTCGGACAAACAGATTTGGAGATCAATGAGCAGACTGGACAAATTGAAGCATTTATCATTCCGTCTTATAAATGGTTCGGTCTAAAAAAAGAAGAAGATGAATCACTCATTCGTTGGCGAAACATTAAAGTAATTGGAGAAGATATGATTGTTGTGGAATCTGAGGATTTCACGGAAGGAAAAGGCTGATATCTCAAGATATCAGCCTTTTTTCATTTATTGGCTAGTCTACAATCACTCTAAGGCGCAATCATCATATTCTATAGAGAGAAAATGATGTTTGGAGGTTAGTAGCAATAATGGAGCAACTCATTGCTGTAATTGGCGGTGATGCTCGCTACCTGGAATTAATCCGCCAGCTGCAAGCATTACCAAAAGTAACAATTGTTTTAATCGGGTTTGATAAATTGGAACAAAGCTTTACAGGATTAAAACAGAGCGATCTATCGGAGATTCACCCCGCTGATCTGGATGTAATTATTTTACCAATTACCGGAACTGATGAGTTAGGTAATGTAGAAACGGTCTTTTCCGATCAGCCGCTCCAATTGACAGAAGAATGGTTTAAAAATCTAAAGGAATCCGCAATTATGTTTACTGGAATAGCAAATGATTTTCTAAAGGAACAGGCTGAAAATAATAGAATTGAACTTGTACCGCTTCTTAACCGGGATGATGTCGCAATTTATAACTCGATACCTACTGCTGAAGGTACAATTATGATGGCAATTGAGCATACGGATTATACGATTCATTCATCCAATGTCATTGTAACTGGATTTGGCCGTGTTGGTCATACGATTGCTAATAAATTCTCAAGTCTTGGTGCAAAGGTAAGTGTAGCTTCAAGGGATTTAAGTGACCTTGCCCGCATAACAGAGATGAACCTTCAGGCGATTCCCCTTGAGCAACTGCCAGACCATCTTGACCAATGTGATCTTTTAATCAATACGATACCTGCACTTGTTATTAAGCGTGAAGCTATTGAAAAGTTACCTGCCCATACGGTTATTATCGACCTTGCTTCGAAACCGGGTGGAACGGACTTTGAATTTGCTGAGAAGCGCGGAATTAAAGCAATTCTAGCAAAAAGTCTCCCTGGTGTCGTTGCTCCGAAGACTTCTGGCAAAATTTTAGCGAATGTGATTATGCAAGTGATAGAAGGAAGGAGATAAACATGTCACTTTCTGGAAAGAAAATCGGTTTCGGTATTACTGGTTCGCATCATTCCCATGTTTTCGTATTTAAAGAGCTTACTCGGCTAGTTAAAGAAGGGGCAGATGTATATCCATTCATTACAGACGCTGTCAAGCATACCGATACTGTTCACGGTAAAGCAGTGGATAAGATTAAAAAAATCGAGGAAATCACTGGTAAGACAGTTGTTTCAACCATCGTGGAAGCCGAACCATTCGGTCCGAAAATCCCATTAGACTGTATGGTCATTGCACCACTAACAGGAAACTCTTTGAGTAAACTGGCGAATGCGGTTACGGACAACGCGGTCTTGATGGCTGCAAAAGCAACGCTACGTAATGATTCTCCCGTTGTTTTAGGAGTGTCGACAAATGATGCCCTCGGATTAAATGGAGTTAACTTAATGCGCTTAATGGCGACTAAAAATATATTCTTTATTCCCTTTGGCCAGGATGATCCATTTAATAAACCAAATTCCCTCGTTGCCGATTGGCCGTCCCTCCATGAAACGCTCCAATTCGCATTGACTAAAAATCAACTTCAACCAATTCTCATTTCGTATAACTAGAATTATATGATATAATATGACGCTAACAGTACAAATATTTAGAGTAATCGAAGGGAGTAACGAGAAATGGCAGAAAAAAATGCTTACAATATAGCCGTAGTCGGTGCAACAGGGGCTGTAGGGAAGAAAATATTACAAATATTAGAAGAAAAAAATTTTCCGATTAATGAATTAAAAGTATTAGCTTCAAAACGATCTGCGGGTAAAACAATCGAATTTAAAGGAGAAGAGAAGACGATTGAAGAAGCAACTCCGGAAAGTTTTAATGGAGTTGATATTGCCCTCTTCTCCGCAGGTGGATCCGTAACGAAAGCATTAGCAAATGAAGCGGTAGAGCGCGGTGCAGTCGTCATTGACAATACAAGTGCATTTCGGATGACTGAAGGTGTGCCCTTAGTTGTACCGGAAGTGAACAAAGAAGACATTAAGGATCATAAAGGGATTATTGCTAACCCGAATTGTTCGACGATTCAAATGGTTGCTGCATTAAGCCCGATTAAAGAAACGTTTGGTCTTTCAAGAATAATTGTTTCAACTTACCAAGCCGTTTCCGGTGCCGGTGATCATGCTATTAGCGAACTGGAAAAGCAAACAGAACAATATGTAAATGGTAAAGAGATGGAAGCGAACGTACTCCCGGTAGGATCCGAGGAAAAGCACTATCCAATTGCTTTTAACGCATTGCCGCAGATTGATGTATTTTCCGATGGAGGATACACACAGGAAGAGTGGAAGATGATTAATGAGTCGAAGAAAATTCTTCATGATCAGGAATTATCAGTCGCGGCAACCTGTGTCCGTCTACCGGTATTCACATCCCATGCGGAAAGTGTATATATTGAAATTGATAAAGATGATGTGACGGTAGAGGATCTTTGGAAAGTACTCGAATCAGCTCCAGGAATTGTCCTGCAGGATGAGCCTTCTAAACAAGTCTATCCGACCCCGTTATCATCAGCTGATAAAGATGAAGTATTTGTAGGTCGTGTACGGAAAGATCCGGATAAGGCAAATGGTTTCCATTTATGGATTGTCTCCGATAATCTAGTAAAAGGCGCGGCTTTAAATACTGTTCAAATCGCTCAATCTGTCGTTGATAATAACTGGTTATAAAGTGAAACTTCATTCAGTGGGGAATTCGTTACCTCCCCACTGAATGTTAGTTGAACCGAATCAGGGATTTACGGACTGTTTATCCCCAACTTCACACTGTTGGGCTTCCCTCATGTTTCAAGGTGGGGATATTACAGACCGTTAATACGTGATAGAAAGAAGTTAAAAAATAAACAAAGCGGCTATTAATTACATCTTTAAACATCTACAGAAGAGTAATAGTAGCTGCTTTTATTTCATTGGAAAGAGAGGTGAAGAAATGCAACTTCTCGTGCAGAAATTTGGCGGCACTTCATTACAGACGGAAAACACCCGAAAACATGTGCTTTACCACGTTAAAAAAGCAATTGATGCGGATTATAAAGTTATCGTTGTCGTTTCCGCCCTCGGGAAAAATCCTGCACCATATGCAACTGATTCTTTGTTGCAATTGGTAAACTATCCCGAAACAAATGCTTCAGATAGGGAGCTTGACCTTTTGTTAGCCTGCGGGGAAATTATTTCAGCAGTCGTAGTCGCAAATGAACTGAAACAGGCTGGGATAAGTGCAACAGCTTTTACGGGAGCACAGGCCGGAATAATGACAACGGAAAACCATACGAATGCAAAAATTCAACATGTTAATCCAAAGCGGCTGTTTCGTGCTTTTGATACTTACGATTGTATTGTAGTGGCTGGCTTCCAAGGGGAGACAAAAAAGGGGGATGTTACAACGATTGGCAGGGGAGGAAGCGATACGACAGCAGCAGCTCTTGCTGTAGCGACGGATGCTGTCCGAGCGGAAATTTTCACAGACGTTGAGGGGATTATGACCGCTGATCCGAAGCTTGTCACATCTGCTCGTGTGCTAAAGAACTGTACGTACACCGAAACATGCAATCTCGCTTACCAAGGAGCTAAAGTCATCCATCCCCAGGCAGTTGAAATTGCAATGCGAGCGAAACTTCCACTCCATGTCCGTTCCACTTATAAACGTTACCATGGCACAATTATCTCAAGCTTAAGAGAAGATAAAAACGGATCAAAAGAAAAGAACAAACTAATAACCGGTATTGCTCATCAAGCTGATATTGCACAAGTGAAAATCAGCCGCAAAGAGAATCCGGATTATTCAATGACAGCTATTTTTAAGGCTATGGCTGCAGCTGGAATTTCTATTGATTTCATTAACATATCTCCAAACCAATTGGCATTTACCCTTCCAAATTCAACCCTTCAACAAGCAAAAGGCATTTTCAAAGAACTAAATCTTCAAGTAACACTGGCCGAACATTGCGCAAAAATCGCCGCTGTCGGCGCAGGAATGAGCGGAATACCTGGGGTAGCATCGCAAATTGTCTCTGCCTTAGTGAAGCATGATATTCAAATTTTACAAGCTGCCGACAGCCACACAACGATTTGGGTGTTGGTGCCCGAAGAGAAATTAAAACGTGCAGTAAATATCCTCCATGAAACCTTCAAATTAGATGAAGCAATCCCGAGTTATTTTTAAGGGCGGAAGACAATCATTGTCCCCGTCCTTTTTAAATGGAGTACTCAATACATGGAACGCTTCACCAATGAACATACTATATGTAATGATAAATTGGTGGAGGTTATCCGTTTATGAACAAAGATTTAAACCCTGATGAGAAACAAAAGAATCCGGCAGATAGTATCGTTGAGAAAATTCAAGCACTGGGCCAAACAAATATTGCTCAAACTGGGGAATCGAATATTCATGTCCTAACAATCATTGGTCAAGTGGAAGGCCATATGCAGCTGCCACCTCAGAATAAAACGACGAAATATGAACATCTACTCCCGCAACTTGTAGCAATTGAACAGAACCCAAAAATTGAGGGGCTCATCGTTTTGTTAAACACCGTCGGCGGCGATGTGGAGGCAGGCCTTGCCTTGGCTGAAATGATTTCATCGTTATCGAAGCCAACTGTTTCTGTTGTGCTCGGTGGTGGGCATTCTATTGGCGTGCCAATTGCCGTCGCAACCGATTATTCTTTTATCGTGCCAACTGCAACGATGACGATCCATCCAGTGCGGTTAACAGGACTTGTTATTGGTGTCCCCCAAACTTTTGAATACTTGGATAAGATGCAGGATCGAGTGATACAATTTGTAATGAATCATTCAAAAATCAAAGAAGATACTTTTAAAGAATTAATGTTTGCTAAAGGGAATTTAACGAGAGATATTGGTACGAATGTGGTTGGTAAAGAGGCAGTAGCCCATGGATTGATTGATGCAGTCGGTGGAATAAAAGAAGCAATGGAAAAAATGAACGAATTTATCGGGGAAAAAGGTGAGGAAGGTGAGATCTTACAATGATTTTCTATACACCGTTACAATTAGAAGAGGTATTTGCAAATCCAGAAGAAGCCCAAATGGAACGCTCCTATATTACCCACGCAGGAAAAATGTTCTATGTCGACAAGCTTCCAAGCGGAGAGTATCAGTTATCCCAATTAGTTTCAACAGAGCCGAATGATTATTTGAATGCCAATTACTCACCAGGTGCCCCCTTGCATTAACACAATGAAATTATAGATGGAAACCTTCCCTGAAATAGGAAATTACGAGATGAAGTATGCTATAATTAAATGAGTTAAACGGACAAACCCTTGCCAACAATCAGGTGAGGGTTTTATAAAACTCAACTAATATAATATGCAGTGGGTTATAAATGTTCGAGTGCGAGGTGAGAAAATGGCGAAAAAGAAACGAAAAAGAAAATCTAAGAAAAAATCAAATCTATTAAAATATGAATTATTAGGCCTATTATTTATCTTTTTAGCCATTTTTGGCAGTGGAGCAAGTGCCATTAGTGACGGAGCTATCCCTGGCTGGTTAGAATATTTCTTTCACTTTTTCCTGGGGATTTGGTATTTTGTTGCGTCCATCTTTTTATTAGTTACGGGAATTGTTTTATTAATTAAACGTAGATACCCAAATTACTTTACTAGAAAAATAGTCGGGTTTTATATTTTATTTGCTGGCGTCCTTTTATTGACACATGTCCAAACCTATGAACCAATTATACAGGGGGGGCAGAATGTTTCCGTGCTTGCCGCTACTTGGGATAATTATATTTCCTATATAAGCGGACAAGTGCCATCAAGCCGTACGGGCGGTGGGATGGTTGGAGCCATTTTATTTGCTTTTACTTATTATTTGTTTTCCTATGCCGGTGCAATTATTGTGTCCGTCTTTTCCATTATTATCGGAGTATTGTTCATTACCGAAGTTTCACTTGGTGACATTGTAGCTAAGTTTTTCACCTCTTTGAAGAAGCTTGGTAAGAATATGGGCGATAAGCTACAGACATATAAAGAGAATCGGAAGGAAAAGGATGAACCGGTTTATGCTTCCGAAGCGCAAATAGAGGATGCAACCCCGGCGCAGGAAGAACCTCTTATTAATGATTTTACGGAGATCAGCTACCGGGAAGAGAAGCCTAAAGCTGCATCAGTTACAGCTGTAGACAAGGAGGAAGACGAAGAAGAGGAAGACATAGACGAGCCGGAACTATCCCAGGCAGAAAGTGAAAATCCTGAATATATTCTTCCGCCGATTGAACTCTTAAGTGAACCAGTGAAAACGAGTCAACAATATGAAAAATCGCAAGTACAGGCAACGGTTAGGAAATTGGAGAAAACCTTCCAAAGCTTCGGAGTTAAAGCGAAAGTCACCAAAGTAAATGTAGGTCCCGCTGTAACGAAATACGAAATTTCGCCGGAAGCTGGCGTAAAAGTAAGCCGGATTGTTAGCTTACATGATGATATTGCTTTAGCCCTCGCGGCGAAAGATATTCGGATTGAAGCACCGATCCCCGGTAAATCTGCTGTGGGAATTGAGGTTCCTAATAAAGAAATAGCGATGGTTTCTTTACGTGAAGTGATGGACGATACACTTAGTGATAAGTCTTCTAAACTATTAGTTGGCCTTGGAAGAGATATATCCGGTGAAGCGATTATGACAGAACTTAGTAAAATGCCGCATTTACTGATCGCTGGGGCGACGGGGAGCGGGAAGAGTGTTTGTGTGAATGGAATCATTACAACTCTTCTCATGCGTACGAAACCCCATGAAGTAAAAATGATGATGATTGATCCAAAGAAAGTAGAATTGAATGTTTATAACGGAATACCGCATTTACTTGCGCCGGTTGTAACAGATCCGAAGAAAGCCTCCCGCGCCTTAAAGAAAGTTGTTGCAGAAATGGAGCGGAGATATGATCTGTTTTCCGATTCTGGTACACGTAATATTCAAGGCTATAACGAATATATAAGAAAATATAATCAAACAGCAGCAGAGGAAGAAACAGAAGCTGAACTGCCATATATTGTTGTTATTGTCGATGAACTGGCAGATCTAATGATGGTTGCTTCAAATGATGTGGAAGATGCAATTACACGACTTGCCCAAATGGCCCGTGCAGCTGGAATCCATCTCATCATTGCAACACAGCGACCTTCTGTAGACGTTATTACGGGAGTCATTAAAGCAAATATTCCCTCCCGAATTGCTTTTAGTGTCTCTTCACAGACGGATTCCCGGACGATCCTCGATTCCGGCGGAGCGGAGAAATTATTAGGCCGCGGAGATATGCTGTTCATGCCAGTTGGCTCATCTAAACCAGTCCGTGTTCAAGGGGCATTTCTCTCTGATGAAGAAGTAGAACGTGTCGTAGATCATTGTATCGACCAGCAAAAAGCGTCTTATCAAGAGGAAATGATTCCAGAAGAAACGAATGAAGTGGTGGAAGAGGTGGATGATGAGCTGTATGAAGAAGCAGTGGAACTTATCATTGAATTGCAAAGCGCAAGTGTTTCTATGCTCCAGCGCCGCTTCCGCATCGGCTATACACGTGCGGCGAGGTTAATCGACGCAATGGAAGCAAGAGGCATTGTTGGACCATACGAAGGCAGCAAACCACGAACTGTCCTCGTTTCCAAAACAGAAACAGAAGAAGAAGCACCATCCGTCTAATCAATAAACTGACTTGCCACACCATACAAGTCAGTTTTTTCTTATGAAATGAAAATTGCTTCATTGGAGGTCCGCAGTCCCGATATCTCTTGCTTTCCGCGGGCGGCTGGTGAGCCTCGACGCACAGGAGGTGCTAATGCAGATGTTACCGCATACGAGAGCGTTCCTCGCGGACAGCCCGCTGTGGAGTCGGAAAGAATTTACTTCTTTCAACATAGAATCAGATTATGTAAAAAGTTTAATATGTTTTAATGGATGAACGTTTGAAAGATGTGTAGAATATTTAATAAGAGTAAAAACACAGAACATAGGAGGCTGTTTCATGAATTTGATTGTAGAACAGACCGTTAATAAAAATGGCTACAATATTCATTTTATACCTACGAAAAAATTTAAAACATTAACCTTTGTCGTCAAACTTAAAGCACCATTAAAAAGAGAAACGATATCGAAACGAGCATTATTGCAAAACGTGCTGCGGGAAGCGACTAAGAATTATCCGAGTCGGACCGAGCTCCAATTAAAACTTGATGACCTGTATGGCTCCGTACTCTTTGTTGATGGGGCGAAGCGGGGCGAGGAGCATGTGATGAGTTTCCGTCTTGAAGTGGCAAATGAGCGCTATCTTCCTGATAAGGAAGCTGTAACAGAAGAAGCATTGCAATTGCTCGCCGAAATGATTTATGAACCTTATCTTGAGAACAACCAATTTTCTGAGGCAATCGTTAAAAGGGAAAAAGCTACATTAAAACAGAGAATCCAAGCGATTCGCGATGATAAGATTCGTCATGCTAATGGCCGCCTAATCGATGAAATGTGTAAAAATGAAGCTTTTTCTATTCACGTGAATGGGTATGAAGAAGATCTTGACGCAATTACTGCTGAAGATTTATACAATTATTATCTTGAGATGCTGAAAGAGGATCGATTAGATATTTATGTCGTAGGTGATATGGACACCGAAGCGATGGAAAAAACAATCATTTCAATTTTTAAACAGGAAGCAGGATCAGCAACTGAAGCAAGTAATCGCCCGGAACCGAAACAAGTAAAGGAACCCAAGGAAATTATAGAAGAAGAGCCGATTCAACAGGCAAAGCTCCATATCGGCTATCGTACGCATACGGTGTATTCTGATGAAGATTATCCTGCTTTACAGGTATTCAATGGCTTATTTGGCGGTTTTCCGAGTTCGAAACTTTTCATGAATGTGCGGGAGAAAAATAGTTTAGCTTATTATGCTTCTTCCCAGGTGGAGAGTCATAAGGGGCTTCTCTTCGTATTAAGCGGAATCGCGCCGGAAGATTACGAAAAAGCACGGGATATTATCCGGGAGCAAATGACAGAAATGAAAGCAGGGAATTTTTCAGAACAGGAAATGAATGAAGCGAAGGATATGATTATCCATTCTTTACGGGAAACAATGGATAATCCTCATGGTCTTATAGAGTTATTTTATCAGCAACAACTTGCAGGAATAGACCGATCACTGGAGGAAATTATTGATAATATTTCCGCAGTAACAAAAGAAGATGTGATTCGTGTTGGTGAACGAATCGAGGAAGATACATTATATCTTCTCACTGCAAAAGGAGGAGAAGTAAGTGAATAAGAAGACATATACAGACATTGATGAAGTTATTTACTCCAAAAAGCTAGATAACGGCTTATCTGTTTTTCTCATGCCACGACCGGAAATGGAGAAAGCTTATGCAATCTTTACAACAAATTATGGCTCCATCGACCTGCGATTTGTTCCGATTGGTGAATCGGAAGCAGTAACTGTACCCGACGGGGTGGCCCATTTCCTTGAACATAAATTATTTGAGAAAGAAGATGGAGATGTATTTGCTGACTTTGGAAAGCTAGGTGCTTCTGCCAACGCATTCACTTCTTTTACGAAGACCGCTTATTTATTCGCTGCAACCAATCATATTGAGAAAAATGTGGAGATACTGCTGGACTTTGTGCAGGACCCTTATTTTACCGAACAAACAGTGGAAAAGGAAAAAGGAATCATCGCACAAGAAATCAATATGTATGATGACCAGCCGGATTGGCAGTCTTTCATGGGTACCATCCAAGCTTTGTTTAAGAATCATCCGGTAAATATTGATATTGCAGGAACGGTTGATTCCATCATGAAGATCACGAAAGATGATTTATATACGTGCTACAACACGTTTTATCATCCTGAAAACATGACCTTGTTCATCATTGGAAATATTAACGCGGAATCGTTGTCCCAACTGATTGAAGAAAACCAAGCAGGAAAACGCTTTGCGGATATCGCAGAAATCAAGCGAGAATTTCCAGATGAGCCGGAAGAAGTTGCAGAGAAATACATGGAAATCAACATGCCGGTTTCAATTCCGAAATGTACGGTTGGAATTAAAGAGTCGAGCAGCCATTTAGATAAAGAAGCATTTTTGAAAAAAGAACTGCTTACAACGATGGTCCTAGATCATTACTTTGCAAGAGGTGGCGAGTTTTATCAAGAATTGTATAAAGACGAATTGATTGATGGAAGCTTCTCTTTTGAAACGAATTTAGAAACGAGCTTCGGCTACTCATTAATTGGCGGTAACACGGCAAGACCAGAAGATTTTGCCGCTAAAGTGAAGGAATTACTACTCTCAACAACTCATGCAGAAATAACGGACGAAGCGTTTCGGCGAATGCAGAAAAAGAAAATCGGTCAGATGCTTCGCGCCATGAATTCGCTAGAGTATATTGCCAACAATTTTATTGATTATCATCGTCACGGTATTAATTTCTTTGATGTCATCCCACAAATTGAAGCGTTGACCACAGCGGATGTCAATGAGTTTCTAAAGGAATGGATTAACGAAGACCAGCTTGCAGTTTGTACGATCAAGCAGGCTTAACATAATGCAAAATGTTTTAATCATTGGTGCAAGTGGTGATATCGGAATAGCTATTGCCAAACAGCGCGTGAAAAAAGGTGATCAATTAATTCTTCATTATCATTCCAATCATTCCGTTATTAAGTTGGCGGAAGAATTTGCAAGTGATCAGGTTTTACAGATTATCCAAGCTGACCTCTCAACAGGAGAGGGGATAAATAAGCTGCTTTCGAGTCTTGTTTTTCAGGTCGACAGTATTATTTTTGCAAGCGGGAAAACAGAATTCGGCTTATTCCAGGACGTGGATGAAGCTAGCTTTACCGAGATGCTCACTCTCCATGTACATGCACCACTTAAAATAACGAACGAGTTACTGCCAAGCATGATTAGGAATCAATTTGGCAGGCTGATTTTTATCACTTCTATCTGGGGAGAAGTAGGAGCGAGCAATGAAGTGCTCTATTCAACTGTAAAAGGGGCGCAGAACAGTTTCGTGAAGGCACTTGCCAAAGAGGTAGCGGCAAGTAACGTGACAGTAAATGCAGTTAGTCCAGGATTCATCGATACGAAAATGAACGGATCTTTACTGGCAGAGGAAAGGGCTGAAATTTACGAAGCAATTCCTTTAAAGCGTGCAGGCTCTCCACATGAGGTCTCAGAAGCTGTAAGCTATCTTATGGATTGTCCGACACCGTATTTAAACGGCCAGATTCTTCCGGTTACCGGGGGATGGATGATTTAGCCAACTCGTTTCCGGTGCATAAAGCAGAAGTAGATGTTGAATACTATAGGTGCATACGATTGTAATAAAAAGGAGGCTAAATCAATGTCCATTCTCGATAATTTCGATTCATGGAAAGGATTTCTTGCTAATCGCTTGCAGCAAGCGAAATCTAGTGGGATGAATCATGAAACCATTACGAACGTCGCACAAGAAGTGGGAGACTATCTTGCATCGAATGTAGATGCAAAGAATAATGAAGAAGCTGTATTGAAAGAACTGTGGAATGCCGCTTCTGAAGAGGAGCAACAAGCAATTGCAAGCTCCATGGTGAGATTGGTTGAACAACAAGGAAATAATAATGGATAATTCGTTAAAGAAGCTGTATAGTTAATCTATATAGCTTCTTTTTCAATTTGTTCGCTATTTCGCTTTTCACTTTTAAAAAAATCATTTATAGTATAAATAGATTATTCATCATTTCATACAAACGCCATTCCCCGTTTGTAAAGGAGACCGGAAGATGGAAAGAACAGAATGGTATCTTGAATATGAGAATCAGATTAATCGTCCTGGTTTATTAGGGGACATTTCATCTCTGTTAGGTATGCTTTCAATTAACATTATTACGATTAATGGCCTTGAGAACTCCAGAAGATGCCTACTACTGCTTTCTGAACGGGATGAGAATATAAAAAGATTAGCTTCCATTCTGGAAACCGTTGATATTATAAAGGTTCTTAAAATCCGAAAACCAAAATTGAAAGACCGGATGGCTGTGCGTCACGGTAAATATATTCATACGGATAATGACCGGAAAACAGTGCGCTTTGTAAGAAATGAACTCGGTATTCTTGTTGATTTCATGGCAGAATTATTTAAACAGGATGGCCATAAGCTAATCGGTGTCAGGGGAATGCCGCGGGTAGGTAAAACAGAATCGATTGTTGCAGCAAGTGTCTCTTCCAATAAACGCTGGTTGTTTGTCTCAAGTACCATGATAAAGCAAACGGTAAGAAATAAATTAATTGCTGGAGAGTATGATAAAGACAATATTTTTATTATAGATGGTGTTGTTTCAAAAAAACGGGCAAATGAAGAGCATTGGCGTCTCATTCGAGAAGTGATGCAGCTTCCTGCTGTAAAAGTTGTGGAACATCCTGACATATTTGTTCAGGCCACGGAATATACGTTAGATGATTTTGATTATATTATTGAATTAAGAAGCCACAAAGAAGAAGAAATTACATATGAATCAATTGAAAATCAAACATTTGGTTCAAGTGGTGGCTTTAATATGTTTGATATTTAAGATGGAAGGTGTTAATTATGGATGTGGGTGCTAGGCTGAAGGAAGCGAGAATCGCAAAAGGCCTTTCATTGGAAAGTTTACAGGAAACAACGAAGATACAGAAGAGATATTTAGTTGCAATTGAAGAAGGAAATTTCCATCTGCTCCCCGGAAAGTTTTATGCTCGAGCTTTTATTAAAGAATATGCAACAGCAGTTGGACTCGATTCCGATGAATTGTTAAAAGAACATAAAGAAGAAATTCCAAAATCTGAAACAGAGAGCGAAATCCAATATACACGAGTTGAACGCTCAAAGGAAAATGCAGCTGAACGATCAGGAACATTCTTTTCTGTGTTACCTAAAATTATTGTCGTCCTCCTAATTATCGGTATTATCGGGGCGGGGATTTGGTTTTATTACCAATCCTATTCACCTAACGACCCGCAGGAGATTGAAGAATCGGATGAAGTAATTATTAAGGACCCTAGTGAGAATAACCAAGACGCCTCAGGTGCAGAAGGAAACAGCGCCAAAGAAGATGATGCAACGGATGATGCCGAGGAAGAAGAGAAGGAAGAAGATTCTACTGAAGAAGAAACAGAAGAAATAACTTTTGAAGTGGAAGAAGTCGGTACTGGATCTCCGCCTGAATCGACTGTTGCCATTACAAATCCCGGAGATAAGTTAATCTTCCAATTTGAATCCGAGTCAAGTGTTTGGCTCGATGTGAAGAACAGTGCCGGGGAAGTTTTTTACGGAAGCTTTGTTACTTCTGAAAATTCACCGGTAGAAGTAGATGTTACTGGCCAAGAATCAATCTTTTTAAATATCGGCAGCACGCCCAACTTGGATATAACAATTAATGATGTACCATTTGAATATCCGGTTGATCCAACTGAAAAAGACCATCAACGCTTATGGTTCAACACTAAGTAATTATGCTTCAACCCTTCCAACCGAATGCGGAAGGGTTTTATCATTTTAATATCAAGAAAACTAAAAAAGAAAAGCATTAGCATCAAGGAGGAAGGCTCATGAATTTACCTAATAAACTCACCCTATCTCGTATTATTCTCATCCCGATTTTTATTTTATTATTATCGCTCCCTCTCGACTTTGGAGAATGGGATATTGGTAACACTACATTGCCGGTTCACCATTTCATTGCAGCACTTATATTCATTATTGGTTCTGCAACGGACTGGGTCGATGGATATTATGCCCGTAAACATAATCTAATTACAAACCTTGGTAAGTTTCTTGATCCATTAGCTGATAAACTGCTCGTTTCTGCTGCGCTCATTATGCTGGTGGAGATGGATCTTGCAGCTGCATGGATCGTAATTGTCATTATTAGCAGGGAGTTCGCTGTCACCGGGCTGCGTTTAGTAGCTGCAGGAGAAGGTATTGTCCTTGCTGCCGGCAGTATGGGTAAATTGAAGACAGCAACGCAAATGATTGCTATTATTATCCTGCTCCTTCATAATTTTCCTTTTTCTTATTTAAATTTCCCATTGGGAACAATCATGCTTTACTTAGCTCTAATCTTTACTGTGATTTCAGGTGTTGATTACTTTTACAAAAACTGGCATGTAATGAGGGATTCGAAATGAAAAAACAATACAAAGCAGAAATTCTTGCAGTAGGAACAGAGTTATTGTTAGGGCAAATCGCGAACACAAACGCACAGTGGATATCTAAGCAGTTAGCTTTATACGGTATAAATGTTTATAACCATGTCGTCGTTGGTGACAATTTGAACCGGGTTGCAGGCACGTTTAAACAGGCTCATGATCGTTCAGATATTATTATTGTCACAGGTGGGTTAGGTCCAACGGAAGATGATCTGACCCGTGAAGCTTTCCAAGCTATTTGTAATATTCCAATCGTCGAACATGAGCCATCGATGAAAAAGATTGAAGATTGGTTTAAGCGAACAGGTTGGCAAATGACGCCGAATAACCGCAGGCAGGCGCGCGTGTTTGAAACAGCTACCGTTTTATTTAATAAGCAAGGGATGGCGCCTGGGATGATTGTCCAGTACGAGGAGCGAACATGGATATTTCTTCCAGGTGTTCCGCGTGAAATGAAAGCAATGTTTAAAGAAGATATTTTACCATACCTTTATAAGTTGACAGGTAAAGAGCAAATGATTCGTTCGACCATTCTAAAGTTTCTCGGGATTGGTGAATCGGCACTCGAACATGAATTACAGGATCTCATCCGTGAACAAACGAATCCGACCATCGCTCCCCTTGCAACAGATGATGGGATTATCATTCGTTTAACAGCAAAAGCTGACTCGGAAGAAGGGCTAGACGCCTTACTCACTGAAGCGAAATCCGCTGTACTCCTGAAAGTGGGAGATTATTTTGTAGCTGAGAATGATGAAACAATTGAACAAATTATTATTGAACACTTTAAAAAGAAACAACTCTCTATCGCAGCTGCGGAAAGTCTTACCGGCGGGAAATTTACCGATCGGCTCATCTCCGTATCTGGAGCAAGTGAAGTCGTACAAGGCGGTGTAGTTTGCTATAGTGAAGCGGTGAAAACGGGCGTCCTGGAAGTACCAGAGCAAGTAATAGCGGAAAAGGGTACGGTAAGTGAAGCATGCGCTCTATCTTTAGCAAGAAATGTGAGAGAGAAATTACAATCTTCAGTCGGTATCAGCTTTACAGGCGTTGCCGGTCCGAATGAAGTGGAAGGAAAGCAAGTTGGAACCGTTTATATTGGGTTATCCGTTATTGGGGAAGAGGATAAAGCATTCGGATTCCAATTCCAGGGAGACCGGAACACCATCCGAAACCGCACAGTTATGAAAGGTCTTGAATTAATTTTTAACTATGTAAAAGTGTAATTTACGTTCTATTCATGCTTTATATTGAATAAACGAACCTCCAGCTCTACTTCAAAATTTAAAAATGACGGTGAGGACAGGTGTGATAATTATCGAACGTCTATTCGTTTTTTGCTTGTCAAACGGTGAAAAAAAGCGTATGATAGAGATAGATAATTTGAGGAGGTATTTTCATTGAGTGAGAGAAAACAAGCTTTAGATATGGCTTTAAGACAGATAGAGAAACAATTCGGTAAGGGTTCGATTATGAAACTTGGAGAAGAGCAGAACCAACAGATTGCTACAATCCCGAGTGGTTCCTTAGCCTTGGACGTGGCACTTGGAATTGGCGGGTATCCTAGAGGACGAGTAATTGAAATTTACGGACCTGAATCCTCGGGTAAAACAACATTTGCCCTCCACGCAATTGCTGAAGCTCAGAGGCAAGGTGGACAAGCAGCATTTATCGACGCGGAGCATGCACTTGATCCAACTTACGCACGGGTACTTGGAGTAAATACAGATGAACTGTTGCTCTCGCAGCCTGATACCGGAGAACAAGCACTTGAAATTACAGAAGCACTTGTGCGTAGCGGTGCAGTTGATATTATTGTTGTTGACTCCGTTGCTGCTCTTGTACCAAAAGCGGAAATTGAAGGTGAAATGGGCGACTCTCATATGGGACTTCAGGCAAGATTAATGTCTCAAGCCTTGCGTAAGCTATCAGGTGCAATCAATAAATCAAATGCTACTGCCATCTTCATTAACCAAGTCCGTGAGAAGATTGGAGTTATGTTCGGTAACCCAGAAACAACACCGGGAGGCCGCGCACTTAAATTCTATTCTTCTGTCCGCTTAGAAGTTCGCCGAGCAGAAACGTTGAAACAAGGAAATGAAATGATTGGTAACCGAACGAGGGTAAAAGTTGTGAAAAATAAAGTAGCACCGCCGTTCAAACAAGCTGAAGTAGATATCATGTATGGTGAAGGAATCTCTAAAGAAGGTGAAATCATCGATGTTGGTGCAGATCTTGATATCGTTCAAAAAAGTGGTGCCTGGTATTCTTATAAAGGAGAACGCTTAGGACAAGGTCGAGAGAACGCAAAACAATTCATGAAAGAAAACCCTGAAATTTTTGAAGAAGTAAATCGTGAAATCCGTAGTCATTATGAGCTCGAAGCAAGTGAAAGCACAGACGCGGATACAGAGAATACATCGTCGTCATCTGATGAACAGGAAAGTCTTGACATATAATATGCAGCTGTCTATTCGGTTTTTATCGGAGGACAGCTTTTTTATTGAATTTCTGGTCAGAGGTATGAGAGGATAGGAAGTGGAACTTGTACTTGCTTTCTTACAATATGACTTTTACTTGAAATACTTCTGAAATAGTTCTGAAGTTTCCTTGACAATAAGTAAATTGACAATTAAAATTAACATTGTATAATTTTATTCAATTATACGGTAATTATTAATCCTTGTATTGATAATGGGTACATGACGAAGATAATGAATTGTACAACAACTTTATAGCAATAGGAGGTGAAAAATATGGACCACCCTTTGATCATCTCCCTTTTGCTAGTATTCATCCTTATCATAGGTCTGTTTGTTGGTTATCTGATTCGTAAATCGATTGCAGAAGCAAAGATTTCAAGTGCAGAAGACTTAGCGAAACAAATCGTCGAAGAAGCACATCGGAATGCGGATGCAGCTAAAAAGGAAGCACTCCTTGAAGCAAGAGATGAGAACCATAAATTACGACAGCAAGCAGAGGATGAGCTGCGTGAACGCCGTGCTGAACTCCAGAAACAAGAAAATCGCTTAACGCAAAAAGAAGATATTCTTGACCAAAAAAGTGTCTCTCTAGATAACCGTGAATTATCACTGGAGAAACGGGAAGAAGCTTTAACGGAGAGACAACAGCAAACTGAAGAAATGGAAAGCAAAGTGCAGGCTATGAAAGAGGAGCAGCAAGCTGAGCTTGAGCGCATTTCAGGTTATACAACGGACCAGGCAAAACAAATTATTTTAGAACGAATTGAAAAAGAAGTGAAGCATGAAGCGGCTATTATGATTAAAGAAACAGAGAATCAGGCGAAAGAAGAAGCTGATAAAAAAGCGAAAAGCATTCTCTCGTTAGCGCTGCAACGCTGTGCTGCAGACCATGTTGCTGAGACAACTGTATCTGTCGTCACCCTGCCAAATGATGAGATGAAAGGTCGAATCATTGGTCGAGAAGGACGTAATATACGAACATTAGAAACGTTGACTGGTATTGATTTAATTATCGATGACACGCCAGAAGCTGTTATATTATCTGGATTTGATCCAATTCGCCGGGAAATTGCTCGTATTGCCTTGGAAAAACTTGTCCAAGATGGAAGAATCCATCCGGCACGAATTGAAGAAATGGTAGATAAAGCAAGACGTGAAGTTGATGAATATATTCGTGAAGTCGGTGAAGAAACGACATTTGAGGTTGGTGTGCATGGACTGCACCCGGATCTTGTGAAAATACTTGGTCGTCTAAAATATCGTACAAGCTATGGTCAAAACGTATTAAAACATTCGGCAGAAGTTGCTTACTTATCTGGTTTGCTTGCTGCAGAACTAGGTGAAGATGTAATATTAGCAAGAAGAGCTGGTTTACTTCATGATATTGGAAAAGCGATTGACCATGAAGTAGAAGGTAGTCACGTAGAAATTGGAAAAGAACTTGCGATGAAATATAAAGAGCATGAGGTTGTCATTAATGCGATTGCTTCCCACCATGGTGATGAAGAACCTACTTCCATCATTTCAGTATTAGTCGCAGCAGCTGATGCCCTATCCGCTGCACGGCCAGGTGCAAGAAGCGAAACGCTCGAGAACTACATTAGACGTCTGGAGAAACTAGAGGAAATCTCCGAATCATTCGAAGGTGTAGAGAAATCCTATGCAATTCAGGCGGGTAGAGAGATTCGTATTATGGTAAAACCTGATGAAATTGATGATCTTGATTCATTGAGAGTTGCAAGGGAGATTCGTAATCGTATCGAAAGTGAGCTCGATTACCCTGGCCATATTAAAGTAACGGTAATCAGGGAAACAAGAGCAGTTGAATATGCCAAATAAAAGCAGTCATCGGACTGCTTTTATTTTTTGCCACCGTTTAAAAAATCTTTACTGGGTAAAATAATAATTCAACCTTCGCCACCCCTAAAATAAGAAAACGATGACACCAAGAAATCGAAATCGTAATTACTTTCATTCAGCGTAAGTGCAACTTTCTTCTGGAGGTTCGCAGTCCAGACACCTCTCGCTTTCCGCAGGCGGCTGGTGAGCCTCCTCGGGCTGCCGCCCTGCGGGGTCTCACCTATGCCTATCCTCCTGCTGGAGTCTCAAGGTGTCTGGACTGCTCCCAGGGAAGACCGAATTTGGAATCCTATTTATTATTTTAGGAATAGAATTCTCATCATGATATGATTGTTTCCAATAATAATAACGCTCTCTTCCAGTTCAGTTGCCCGGTGGACGGTGACTCCTGCGGGAATAGCACGAGTCCGGAGACCCCGCAGGGCGATAGCCCGAGGAGGCTTCGGCTGTGCCCGCGGAAAGCATCCGTCCACCGGGCAACTGAACGGCGATTAGAGTTCTAAACTATAGGAACGAGCAAAGACACTTACGCTGAATGAAAGGATTCAGTAGTTTCTTTCGGTTACTTCCTAAGAGGGAGTAATTGGGAAAACAGAACAGACTTTTAAAAATTAGGAATTAGGTTAGGATGATGTAAAGATGAAAATTTTATTTATTGGTGATGTTGTTGGTTCACCAGGACGGGAAATGGTTAAGGAATATCTGCCAAGATTAAAAGAAAAATACCGCCCAACCGTCACGATTCTTAACGGCGAAAATGCAGCAGCGGGCAAAGGAATTACAGAAACGATTTACCGCAACTTCCTCGAATGGGGTGCCCAAGCAATTACAATGGGAAACCACACATGGGATAAAAAAGAAATCTTTGACTTCATTGATGAAGCCAAATACCTTATCCGCCCTGCAAACTTTCCGGACAACAACCCAGGAAAAGGAATCATCTATTTAAACGTGAATGATCTTAAAGTAGCTGTCATTAACATGCAAGGGAGAACCTTCCTGCCAGCAATTGAAGACCCATTTACCACGATAGATAACCTGATTCAAGAAGCAAAAAAGCACACGAACATTATTTTCGTCGATTTCCACGGTGAAGCAACAAGTGAAAAGCAAGCATTTGGCTGGTATATTGACGGAAAAGTCAGCGCTGTCGTCGGCACACACACTCACACACAAACTGCAGACGAGCGAATTCTTCCCGACGGTACCGCCTATATCACTGATGTAGGCATGACTGGTCCTTACGATGGAATACTTGGAGTAGAAAGAGAAGCTGTTCTAAAACGCTTTCTAACATCACTGCCTGTACGTTTTGAAATTACAAAAAAGGGTAGAAAACAATTAAATGCAGTGTTAGTTTCCATTGATTCAAAAACAGGGAAAGCAGTAGACATCGAAAGAATATTAATCAATGATGACCACCCCTTCTTTGCCTGACTGTTATTCAGAACATCCCTTTTGCTGAGGCAATACGAGTTGGTTGTTCCTGATGTCTTCTAACAGGTTTAGGGAATAAGCTTACAACTCAAAGAATATAGTAGAAATAGAACTATAAAACTGAGGTAAGGGAGGTACTACTAATGGAAGTATTGAAGGTTTCATCAAAATCTAATCCAAATTCAGTAGCAGGGGCTCTCGCAAATGTGCTTCGCGAAAGAGGAACTGCAGAAATTCAGGCGATTGGTGCAGGAGCATTGAATCAATCAATAAAGGCTGTAGCCATTGCAAGAGGATTCGTTGCTCCAAGTGGAGTAGATCTCATTTGTATACCGGCATTCACTGATATCAAGATTGATGAAGAAGAAAGAACTGCAATCAAATTAATCGTGGAACCAAGATAATTAAAAAGCAATCATACGCCTTCCTTCTAATCAAGGAAGGTTTTTATTTGCAGTTTCGCGGTATATATTGTTAAATTTATTCATAAGCCTTATACTTATTATGTTGTAAACTTATACATAGAAGTACTCATTGAAAGGAGAGCCGAGATGAACGAACAAGAGCGAAAGCAGCAGGCACAAATTAATACAGAAGAGAATTTCGAACGGATTAAACAAACGTCCAGTGAAGATATGATCGCAAAGTATTTCCATACCAATTACACCCCCAAAACCCCTGACATTAAAAAAGCAAGAAAGAGAAGGAAAGAAGAAGTCCAATTTAAATATGATTTTTCTATTCCCGAAGATATGCAAACGGTGGGTGAGGGGCGTAAGTTCTTAATTCGCACCTATGGTTGTCAAATGAATGAACATGATACAGAAGTAATGGCTGGAATATTTATGGAAATGGGTTATACTGCAACAGAAGATGTAAAAGAAGCAGATATTATCTTATTAAATACTTGTGCCATCCGGGAAAATGCGGAAAATAAAGTGTTCGGTGAGATTGGACACTTGAAACCATTAAAGCTTGAAAATCCGGATCTTATCATTGGTGTTTGCGGATGTATGTCCCAAGAAGAATCAGTTGTTGACCGGATATTAAAGAAACATCAACATATTGATCTTATTTTTGGAACACATAATATCCATCGGTTACCCCACCTGATTAAAGAAGCGATGTTTGGAAAGGAAATGGTCATTGAAGTATGGTCTAAAGAAGGCGATATCATTGAAAACCTTCCGAAAGCTCGTAAAGGAAAAATCAAAGCTTGGGTCAACATCATGTATGGCTGTGATAAGTTCTGTACGTATTGTATCGTCCCAATGACAAGAGGAAAAGAGCGCAGCAGAAGACCGGAGGATATTATTCAAGAAGTAAGACATCTGGTCGCCCAGGGTTATAAAGAAGTCACCTTACTCGGTCAAAATGTGAATGCTTACGGAAAAGATTTTGAAGATCTGGATTATACCTTTGGCGATTTAATGAATGACATTCATAAAATTGACATTCCAAGGGTCCGTTTCACGACATCACATCCAAGAGATTTCGATGATCATTTGATTGACGTATTGGCCCAGGGTGGAAACTTGCTCGACCACATTCATTTACCGGTCCAATCCGGAAGCACGGAAGTTCTGAAGAAAATGAACCGTAAATATACACGGGAAGAATACTTGGAACTTGTCCGTAAAATTAAAAAAGCAATTCCAAATGTCACATTGACGACTGACATCATTGTCGGATTCCCGAACGAAACGGATGAACAGTTTGAAGAGACGATGACACTAATGGAAGAAGTCGGTTTTGAAGCAGCGTACACGTTCATCTACTCTCCGCGTGAAGGAACGCCGGCTGCAAGAAAAAAAGATGATGTACCAGAAGAAGTGAAGAAACAGCGTCTTTATCGTTTAAATGAACTTGTAAACAAACAATCTGCGGAATCAATGAGGAAATATGAAGGAAAAACAGTAAAAGTACTCGTTGAGGGTGAAAGTAAGAAAAATCCTGATATTCTCGCAGGGTATACAGAGAAGAATAAGCTTGTGAACTTCAAAGGGCCGAAATCAGCAATTGGTCAGATTGTGGAAGTGGAAATTACCGAAGCAAAAACTTGGTCCTTAGATGGTATCATGGCAGAAAGTAAAATTGAGGTGAAGTAACATGGCACAGTATTCAAGGAAAGAAGTACTTGACGCGGCAAAAAAATTGGCAGACATGCTAGCAAATACGGAAGAAATTGACCGCTTTAAAGAACTCGAAGCTAAAATAAATGCAAGTACAAAAATTCAAACACTGATTACAAAGATTAAAGCTTTACAAAAACAAGCAGTAAATTTACAGGCTTATGATAAGAAAGAAGCATTAGCTCGTGTAGAAGAGCAACTGGATCGTTTACAAAGTGAGTTAGACGGTATCCCTATCGTTTCGGAATTCAAAGAACTCCAAGTGACAGTAAATGATGTCTTACAGCTTGTATCTACTACAATTTCTAGGGAAGTAACAAACCGTATTATTGAAGGAACAGGCGGTAATGTATTAGAAGGGAAAACAGGTACAAAAGTAACAAAATAGCTAAAAACCAAGCATAATAGAATGCTTGGTTTTTAATCACGTATGAACGGTCTGTAATCCCCCTCTTCTAAACATGAGGGAAGCCCAATATATAAAGGGGGGATAAACAGTCCGTAAATCCCTGATTCTGTTCAACTAACATTCAGTGGGGGAGGTAAGGATACCTCCCTCATTGAATGAAGTTTCACTTTAGCTCTCCGCTTGGGAAACTGCTTAATCTTTAGTATGGATGAAATCTGTTTGGACATCTTCTAATTCATCATCTGTCACGGCATGCTCCCACACTTCATCGTCGTCTTCATCTTCCACCTTATTTGCATCCCAAGTCGGATCCACTTTTACGAGTAATTTTGTTTCGCCAATTACTTGCACGATAAATTCTCTTTCCACCTCAACTTTAATTTTACTTCCTTTTTTCTCAATTTTGCATTCCAGGCAATTTGGCTGCTGTAACACTTTCGCAATCACATCGAAATCATCATTCAGGCAATTTTCATCTTTGATGGATAGGGGCACAATATCACGATATGTTACTTTTTCCGTAACAACCTGTGTTTTTGTATTATCATTAAAGGAATACCAGATATTTACTTCATAGCTACCATTTATTTCTACACTATCCGTAGATTTCATTTTTGCGTGGTATAAATGATTAATCACCCAGCACCCGAGAATGCTCGAGGGACGGTTTGGGGGAGTAACCGTATGAAATTCCTTTGTAAACTTACGTCCCTTCCCAATAACTGCCTTGGTGATGATTTCTCGATAATCTTTTTTTAGAAAAGACATAGCTGTATTTACCTCCTCTTTTTTCATAGTCATTTTATGCATGGCAAACACCTAAAGTGCATACTTCCAAAATCAATAAATTAAATCCAATTCTTTCTACTGAAGTTGGAAAGAAATCTGCCTGACTTTCTAATATCTGCTGATTTGAAAAGAAAAAGTCAGCGGGTTAGAGGGAAGTTATTAATTTATGCTATAATGGCGGGAGAAGATTTCGGATATGTTGGAGGCTTAATAATGGCAAAGAATACACCAATGATGGAACAATACTTAAGAATAAAAGCCGCTCACCAAGATTCATTTTTATTTTACCGCCTAGGTGATTTCTATGAATTATTTTATGATGATGCAATTAAAGCGGCACAAGAACTTGAAATAACATTAACAAAAAGAGGCGCACAGCGTGAAAGTGAAGCAATTCCAATGTGCGGAGTTCCTTATCATTCTGCGGAGAACTATATAAAAACATTAATAGATAAAGGCTATAAAGTAGCAATCTGTGAACAAGTAGAAGACCCCAAAACAGCAAAGGGTGTTGTGAAAAGAGAGGTCGTTCAGATTATTACTCCTGGTACGGTTATGTCGCAATCGATGCTTGATGAAGGGGAGAATAATTATCTCTGCAGTCTTTCACATTTCAATGACGGCTCTTATGTCGTTGTTTATAACGATTTATCGACCGGGGAGAACCGTGTAACTCTCATTGAAGCAGGCTGGGAAGCAGTTCTTCATGAATTATACAATCAGCCGATCAAAGAAATTGTCATATCTTCCACTTTAGAAGAGGATTTGCAAGCGCAGTTAAAAGAAAGGTTACAGGTTACATTATCTTATCAAGATGAAATTACATTTAATGGGGAGTACCGTAACTTAGCAGAGAATTTAAATGACGAACGTCTAATGACAGCCTTTAGCAGGTTGCTTAACTATATTCAACAGACCCAGAAACGTTCACTCGACCATTTACAACAGGCAACTGTTATCGAATTAAAGAATTATTTATCACTCGATATGTTTTCAAAACGTAATCTGGAATTAACAGAAACGATTATCAAAAAAGGGAAACATGGCAGTTTATTATGGGTGCTCGATGAAACGATTACAGCAATGGGCTCTCGTACATTGAAAAAGTGGCTCGAGCGACCGCTGTTAACGAAAACAGAAATTGAAAGACGATTGAATATCGTTGAAGTATTTTACAACGGGTTTATGGAAAGGGACATGCTGAGAGAAGCGTTGAAGTCCGTATATGATATGGAAAGATTGGCTGCAAGGATCGCTTACGGGAATGTAAATGCGCGCGATCTCATCCAGTTGAAACAATCCTTACAAAACATCCCTGAAATCAAACAAGTTCTCTATCAATTCCCAAATGAAGAAATGAAAGTATTAGCAGATGAACTTACCTATCCTAAAGAAGTCGTTGCACTGCTTGAGCAAAGTATTACGAATGACCCGCCTGCATCGATCACAGAAGGAGATATCATCAAAGATGGATACAATGCACAACTAGATGAATACCGTGATGCATCGCGAAATGGGAAACAATGGATCGCAGAATTAGAACAAAAAGAAAAAGAACGAACCAACATCAGATCACTAAAAATCGGATATAACCGAGTATTTGGTTATTATATTGAAGTTACGAAAGCGAATTTACATCTTTTACCAGAAGGACGATATGAACGAAAGCAAACGTTAACGAATGCCGAACGGTTCATCACGCCAGAACTAAAAGAAAAAGAGACAATTATTCTTGAAGCAGAAGATAAAAGTATCGAACTGGAGCATGATTTATTCGTTGAAATTAGAGATAAAATGAAAAATCATATTCCACTCTTCCAAGAACTTGCTGAGCATATCAGTCAGATTGATGTGCTTCAGTCCTTTGCTACAGTCAGTGAGGCAAATAATTACACAAGACCGCGCTTTGTGAGAGAGAATTTATCGATTAAAAATGGCCGCCACCCAGTTGTTGAGCAAGTAATGACAGAGGGGACATTTGTGCCGAATGACGTTCAACTGGATAACGAAAATAGTATTCTATTAATTACCGGTCCGAACATGTCAGGTAAGAGCACGTATATGCGGCAACTCGCTCTAACGGTAATTATGGCTCAAATCGGATGTTTTGTACCGTGTGAGGAAGCTGATTTGCTCCTATTCGATCAGATTTTTACGCGGATTGGTGCTGCTGATGATCTTGTTTCTGGTCAAAGTACATTTATGGTGGAGATGCTTGAAGCAAATCATGCTTTGGCAAAAGCGACCGATCGCAGTTTAATCCTACTGGATGAAATAGGCAGAGGAACGAGTACATATGATGGCATGGCACTTGCCCAAGCGATTGTAGAGTACATTCATCATAATATAGAAGCAAAAACATTGTTTTCCACACATTATCATGAATTAACTGCGATGGAAGAGACCCTTCCACGGTTGAAGAATATTCATGTCCGCGCGGAAGAATATGAGGGCAATGTTGTATTTCTTCACCAGATTAAGGAAGGTTCGGCAGACCAAAGTTACGGAATTCAAGTTGCCAAGCTCGCTGGACTTCCAGATGCATTAATTGAACGGGCGACGGCGATTCTTACAGAATTGGAAGAGGGTGCTGAACATGAACCGGTCACAGAAAGAATGGAAGCTGGTCAACTCTCCTTCTTTATTGAAGAAAATTCACCTGAGAAAGAAAATAAGCTCACAAAAAAAGAGCAGCAAGTAATCGATGACTTAGGACAGTTAAACTTATTTGAAATGACGCCAATGGAAGCAATGAATGCATTATATCAACTCCAAAAAAAGCTAAAATAACGGACGGCTTGAAGTTAGAAAGGATGTTTCTATGAAAATAAAACAGATGCCTACCGAACTGGCGAATAAAATTGCAGCAGGAGAAGTTGTCGAACGTCCTGCATCTGTTGTGAAGGAGTTGGTGGAAAATAGTATTGATGCGGGTAGTACCTCGATAAAAATAGAACTTGATGAAGCAGGAATTACCCGAATTAAAGTGACGGACAATGGGGATGGAATGACCGCGGCTGATAGCGAGCGGGCATTTCTCGCCCACGCGACAAGCAAGATCAGTAATGAGACAGACTTATTCCATGTCCGTACCCTCGGATTCCGTGGCGAGGCGCTTGCAAGTATTGCTGCTGTCAGCAAACTAACTCTCAAAACATCTACAGGAGAAGAAGCTGGTACTATTTTATCCATTGAAGGCGGTGAGATTGTAGAAAGAAATAAAAGTGATGCGAGAAAGGGTACAGAGATAACTGTCGAGCAACTATTTTACAATACTCCAGCCCGATTGAAATATATGAAAAGCCTTCATACGGAATTAGGCCATATTACTGATTTATTAAACCGACTCGCTCTATCTTATCCGGAAATTCGCTTTGAGGCGATTCATAATGGAAGAACGTTATTTAAAACTTCTGGAAGCGGTGATTTGTTGCAAGTCATTGCTCAAGTGTATGGCATGTCGGTAGCGCGCAAGATGCTTCCAGTTCACCATGAATCGCTTGATTATGAAATTACAGGGTATATCGCCCGGCCGGAAGTGACTCGTGCTTCACGTAATTTCATATCGACGATTATCAATGGCCGTTATATTAAGAATTATCCATTGGCTAAAGCAGTTATGGATGGGTATCATACAATGCTTACCATTGGAAAGTATCCACTCGTCGTTCTGAAAATAAACATGGATCCAATTTTAGTGGACGTGAACGTTCATCCAACGAAACTGGAGGTACGGTTTAGTAAGGATAAAGAACTTTATGAATCTGTGAAAGAAACAATCCGAACAGCACTTAGACAAGAGACTTTAATACCGGAAATCGAATATAAACAACCGAAAGAAAAACAGCAATCAATCCAAGAACAATTCACCTTTTCGGCACCTATGGAAGAGGAAGTGAACAAGCAATCGGTTAGAGAAGAAACCATTATTAAAGAACCGACAAGAGAAATACAGCCACCGGTCATGAAAGAGTCGATTCAGCAACAGGATGAAACGATCCCGGTGCCAGATCCTGAACCAGAATATTTAGAACCGGTACAGGAAGAGGCAGTAGAGGCACCTAAAGAAGACCGGATTCCATTGATTTATCCGATTGGTCAGCTGCATGGCACGTACATTCTCGCACAGAATGAAGAAGGCTTTTATATGATTGACCAGCATGCTGCCCAGGAGCGAATCAAATATGAGTTTTTTAGGGATAAACTTGGGAAACCGAGTACGGACTCCCAACAACTGCTCCTCCCTTTAACTTTTGAATTTTCGAACCAAGAGGCATTGTTTATCGAAGCATATAAAGAGGACTTGGAAAAGGTCGGGCTCTTTTTTGAACCGTTTGGGGAGAAAACGTATATCATTCGTTCCTGTCCGAGTTGGTTTCCAAAGGGATTTGAGGAAGAAGTCGTTCGTGATATTATCGAGCAGATTATGAAAGATGATAAAATTAATATCGCGCATATCCGTGAGGAAGCGGCAATTATGATGGCCTGTAAACGATCGATTAAAGCAAATCACCATCTGACGATAGATGATATGTTCCAACTAATTGAAGACTTGAGATCGACAACAGATCCGTTTACTTGTCCTCATGGACGACCGATCATTATCCATTTTTCCAGCTATGAGCTTGAGAAGATGTTTAAGCGGAGCATGTAAAGGTATAAACTCACTTCGCAGCCTAAAAACATTCAGCTATCCCTTGCTATAATTAGTACTTAGGCTTATGGACACGACTCTAAAAGTTTGTTCCATTTCCCAATGATGCCTTTTTAAAAGTAACCGAAAGACACTACGGATTACCTTCACTCGGCACAAGTGTCTTGATCATTCTCATTTTTAGCGTCCTAGTTCTACCTGCCGTTCAGTTGCCCGGCGGACCTCCAGGTGGAAGATGCATTTACGCTAAATAAAAGGGATCACCTAAAAAAATTCTTCAAAGACAGCGAGCTGTTGATGAGGCTGATTTACTTTCCTGTTTTGAGGTGTGAAAGTTTTAGGGTATAACAAACACCTGAATGGAGTAAACTAGTAAGAAAAAATACATGAGGTGAAAAGCTTTGGATAACCAGTCGTTAATAAACTTTTTGAACCAATTACTATCCAATCACTTTATTCTGTATGTGAAGCTCCATCGTTACCATTGGTACGTTAAAGGGAAGAATTTTTTCCAGCTCCATGAACATTTTGAAGGGCTCTACAATCGTTCAGCAGACCAGCTTGATGAAGTTGCTGAACGAATCATTATGATCGGTGGCCAGCCGCTCGCGACCATGAGTATGTATTTGAAGCAAGGCACGCTTGAAGAAGCGAACGCGGATGATACAGAGGCGGAAATGATTACCCAATTAATTCATGATTTTGAGAAAATCGCTAATGAAATAAGAGAGACCGGTCTTGTATTAACAGCAGAATTCGCGGATGAACCGACGAATGATTTGCTTATTGAACAATTGGCATCATTCGAGAAAGAACTATGGATGCTCAGGAGCTATCAGGAAGAGAAATAACAATCTATAATAATCTAGGGGTAATACGATGAAAAAAACAGTCATAGCCGTTGTTGGTCCAACAGCTGTTGGGAAAACAGCTCTCAGTATTTATCTTGCCAAACAACTGCAAGGTGAAATCATCAGCGGTGACTCGATGCAAGTGTACAAAGGGATGGATATCGGTACGGCTAAAATCCGTAAAGAAGAAATGGCAGGAATCCCTCATCATCTGCTTGATATGTTAGAGCCGACGGAAGAATATTCGGCAGCAGCATACAAAGCTGATGTGGAAAACAGAATCGAAGAAATTACCGCAAGAGGCCGCCTGCCTATAATTGTGGGCGGTAGCGGCCTATACATACAGGCTGCTTTATTTGATTATAATTTCCCTGACATCCCTCGGGATGAATTCAGGACTAAAAAGTTAGAAAATGAAGCAAGAGAAGAAGGGATTAACCAGATTTACCGCCGTCTTGAGGAGGTCGATCCCGATCAGGCAAGAAAAATTCACCCAAACAACCATCGTCGCGTTATTCGTGCGCTGGAAATATATGAAACTACCGGGAAAACCAAAACGGAATGGGAAAGTGAGCAAAAAAAAGAACCGAAGTACAATACATTGTTTATCGGGCTTGAAATGGAAAGAGCAACACTTTATGAACAAATTAATGCCCGCGTGGATATGATGATGGAAGAAGGCCTGCTTGAAGAAGTTACGGCTCTCTATCATGCGGGTTACACAAATACCAAGGCAATGAAAGCGATTGGCTATAAAGAATTTATCCCGTATTTAGAAGGTAAAGAGGATCTCGATGAAGCAATCGAGAAATTGAAACAAAATTCAAGACGCTATGCAAAAAGGCAATTTACCTGGTTTAAAAACCAATTGCCAGTAGAGTGGTTTTCAATCCATCCGGAAGAAAAAGAGGAAAAGTTTACAATGATTTTGCAAAAGATAGCAGGAATATTGAAAATGAAGTAGAATTAAGATTATATAGATAGAAAAAGGGAGGAAGTACCATGGCACAAAATGTCAACATTCAAGAACATTATTTAAATCAATTAAGAAAGAATCACACTTCGGTTACTGTCTTTCTGACAAATGGATTTCAATTACGAGGGATTATCAAAGCGTTTGATAATTTTACGATTTTACTGGAAACCGACGGAAAGCAGCAACTAATTTTCAAACACGCAATTTCAACTTTTGCGCCAGTGAAAAATGTTAACTTAGAAAATGAGTAATAACGACGGA
Source organism: Oceanobacillus sp. MO10714A (assembly GCF_037072045.1). NCBI lineage: Bacteria > Bacillati > Bacillota > Bacilli > Caryophanales > Bacillaceae > Oceanobacillus > Oceanobacillus sp. MO10714A. Next base: position 235,842 of record NZ_JAXHDC010000002.1, read on the forward strand.
TGCTATTATTGGCATCCGTTTTCTAATGAAACTTCTATCCTCCCACTTGCTGAATGAGTTTTACTTTATAGCATTCCTGTAAAAAGGAAGTTCGATTAAGTACTCTCATGTATGGGGCGACATCGAACCCGCGCACTTAGCCTGGATGGACACTACTGTCTTTGAATTTGGGCGTTTGTCACCCTTTTATGATTATTTACGTATACTGGGATGACGAAGGAGTGAGTATATGGAAACGGAAATGAGAGCGAGCCGGAATGGCCGGATCAATATTGTTTTGCAAGATACTCTATCCCAGACTGAAAGAAAGCGTTCAGCCGGTTTTAATAATCAGTTCAAACAAATAGAGGAAGCTTTTAACTCGTTTGTTGGCGTTAAACAAATTAAAACAACGATAAAACAAATTTATGCGACCGTACTTATTAACGAAAAAAGAAAGGAAGCAGGGCTTTCTTCTAACCAGCAAGTATTGCATATGTTATTTAAGGGCAATCCCGGTACAGGAAAAACAACACTTGCACGCAGACTTGCTAAATTATATGTTGACCTTGGAATCCTTTCGAAGGGACATTTTATTGAAGCGGAACGGGCCGATCTTGTTGGGGAATATATTGGACAGACGGCGCAAAAAACAAGAGCGCTAATTGAAAAAGCAATGGGGGGCATTCTCTTTATCGATGAAGCCTATTCACTTGCCCGCGGTGGAGAAAAGGACTTTGGTAAAGAGGCGATTGATACACTTGTAAAACATATGGAAGACGGTCACAAGGATTTCATTCTTATACTCGCAGGTTATCCCTCTGAAATGGGCCGATTTCTTTCGACCAATCCAGGACTGGAATCGCGGTTTCCGTTTATTCTTGATTTTCCCGATTATAAATTGGAAGAATTAATGGAAATAGCACATCAAATGGTTCGATTAAGGGAATATCAATTAACAATGGAAGCGGACAGAAAGCTAAGGGATTATTTATATCATCAATTAGCAACGAAAGGAAGACATTTCGCCAATGCCCGTTCGGTACGGAACTTGATGGAAAAGGCGATTCGGTTACAGGCATACCGACTCGTCCAGACGGAAAATTACCAACCGGAAAGGCTAATGGAAATTACCGCAGCAGATATTAAATTTGAAAATGAGTAAAAGAGAGGTAACTTATGGCAGAAAAGATTTTAGTTATCGCAGTAAGAAAGCCAGAACAATTACAGGAACGGTTTCAATCGTCACTCGATGAAATAATCTCATTGAGTAATACAGCCGGCGGGAAAGTGGAGGGGGTTTTCACGCAAAATCGCAACCACATCCATCCGGCAACCTACCTCGGTGAAGGGAAATTGAGGGAGATTAAAGATGAGGTTGAAGCAAAGGAAATCGACCTTGTTATTTCCAACGATGAATTGTCTAGCGGCCAATTAAGGAATTTAAATAATTATCTAGGAGTCCGGATTATTGATCGGAGCCAGCTGATCTTAGATATCTTTGCGCAGCGGGCTCAAACGAAAGAAGGTAAGCTGCAAGTGGAGCTTGCCCAATTGGAATATTTATTACCAAGATTACGAGGTCAGGGAATTGAATTATCCCGTCTCGGCGGTGGAATTGGGACAAGAGGTCCGGGAGAAACGCAATTAGAAACAGACCGCCGTCATATCCGGCGCAGAATCGGTGATATTAAAAATCGCCTAAAACTTGTTGTCAACCAGCGTGAGCAATACCGGAAACGCAGAAGGAATAATGCGATTTTCCAGATTGCCATTGTCGGGTATACAAATGCTGGAAAATCAACTTTATTTAATCAATTAACGGATAGTAATACACTTCAGGAAGATAAGCTTTTTGCGACACTGGATCCATTAACGAGGAGGGTCGTACTCCCCTCTGGATTTCAAGCGATAATGACCGATACGGTTGGTTTCCTTCAGGATCTTCCGACATCTCTTATTGCAGCATTCCGTTCAACATTAGAGGAAGTTGCAGAAGCTGATTTTCTTTTACATGTTATCGATGTATCCCATGTGGATTACGAACAACATATTGAAACAGTGGAAGAACTTTTACAGGAATTGGATGCAGATCAATTGCCGATGTTATATATTTATAATAAGAAAGACCTTCTAGAGGAAGATTTCATTGCTCACGAACGCCCGTATTCTCTTGTTTCTGCGTACGAAGAAGAAGATATGCAGCTCATCTTAAGGAAAATAGAAGAGATGTTAAAAGAGGTATGGGTGCCGTTCCATGTCGCGCTGGAAGCAAATGAAGGCAGACTGATGGTCCAATTGGAGCAAGAAGCAATCCTTACAGATAAGTCCTATAATGAAGCGGATAATCGCTATCATATTAAAGGATACATTCGAGAAAATCATGCATTATTAAACAGATTAAAGGAGTAATGAACAAATATGCTTTTGGACTTAATCAACCAGACAGAACAAGATATTAAAACATTGAAAGAACAAGTAAATACCGTAGTGGAGAAAAATCAGCAACGTGTGCTCGATGCTTTTATTGAAAATCGGGTAAGTGACAGCCATTTTAACTCTACAACTGGTTATGGGTATGATGATATGGGCAGGGACGCGCTTGAAGCGGTATATCGTGATGTATTCGGGACAGAAGATGCGCTCGTCCGTCCCCAACTCGTTTCCGGTACACATGCCATCTCGACCGCCTTATTTGGTGTGCTTCGATCAGGAGATGAACTCCTATATATAACAGGAAAGCCGTACGATACGCTCGAAGAAGTAGTTGGTAAAAGAGGAAATTCTCCAGGTTCATTAAAAGAGTATGCAATCGGTTATGGAGAAGTTGATTTGCAGGAGGACGGGGCTGTTGATTTTGCTGCCGTCAGTCAAAGAATCCGAGCAAATACGAAAGTAATCGGCATTCAGCGTTCAAAAGGTTATGATGACCGACCTTCTTTCACAGTGGCAGAAATTAAAGAAATGGTCGATTTTGTAAAAGAAATAAAAGATGACGTTATCGTATTTGTTGATAATTGTTACGGTGAATTTGTGGAAGAGCTGGAACCAACTCATGTAGGTGTTAATCTGATGGCAGGGTCCCTCATTAAAAATCCAGGCGGAGGAATTGTTCGCTCTGGTGGCTATATTGTGGGAGACGAACTTTTGGTCGAACAATGTGCCAACCGTTTAACTGCACCTGGACTAGGGAAAGAAAGCGGAGCGACATTAAACATGCTGCAAGAACTGTTTCAAGGATTTTTCCTCGCTCCTCATGTAGTTGGCGAAGCATTAAAGGGCGCAATATTTACATCACGATTCCTTGAATTGGCCGGGTTTACAACGACACCAGCTTACCAGAGCAAACGGACCGATTTAATCCAATCCGTCACATTCGATACAGCGGAGCAAATGATTGCATTTTGCCAGGCAATCCAAGAGAATTCCCCTGTAAATGCTTATGTGACACCATTTCCAAGTGAAATGCCAGGCTATGAAGATGAAGTCATTATGGCAGGGGGAACATTCATCCAAGGATCAAGCATTGAATTATCCGCAGATGGACCAATCCGTGCTCCGTACACGGCTTACGTTCAAGGGGGGCTTACGTATTCCCACGTAAAACTTGCTTTAACCCGGGCAGTCACAGCACTTGAGAAAAAAGGTTTTCTCCTCGTTGAATAGGGTATAGTAATATTTGGGTGGAGATTAACATCCAAACTAATAGTTGGAGGAGATTTAGTTGGGAACCGAAATTACAAAGGAAACGATCAAAGAAAAGATTAAAGAGGAAAATGTCCGCTTTATTAGACTGCAATTTACCGATATTCTTGGAACAATTAAAAATGTGGAGATACCACTCAGTCAATTGGATAAAGCGTTAAACAATAAGATGATGTTTGATGGTTCTTCAATCGAAGGGTTCGTGCGTATTGAGGAATCAGACATGTATTTATATCCGGACTTAGATTCCTTTGTTGTATTTCCTTGGACATCTGATAAAGGAAAAGTAGCCCGTTTCATCTGTGATATTTACAATGCGGATGGAACACCATTTTCGGGATGTCCCCGTTATATTTTAAAAAGAAATTTGAAACGGATGGAAGAGCTCGGATTTGATACATTTAATATCGGTACCGAACCGGAATTCTTTTTATTCAAGCTGAATGAAAAAGGTGAACCAATTCTTGAGTTGAATGATCACGGTGGTTATTTCGATCTTGCCCCGACAGATCTTGGGGAAAACTGCAGGCGGGATATTGTTCTGGAACTGGAAGAAATGGGCTTTAAAATTGAAGCATCGCACCATGAGGGTGCACCAGGACAACATGAAATTGACTTTGAATACTCGGATGCTGTTCGTCACGCGGACGATATCCAAACGTTTAAGCTTGTCGTTAAAACGGTCGCAAGAAGACATAATCTGCACGCGACATTTATGCCGAAACCACTATTTGGTGTAGACGGCTCAGGGATGCATGTCAACATGTCCCTGTTTAAAGACGGTGAAAATATGTTTTTTGATGAAGCAAGTGAACGCCAATTGACGGATATAGCTAGCCAATTTATCGCTGGGCTTCTGGAACATGCAACTAACTTCACTGCAGTGACAAACCCAATTGTAAACTCATATAAACGGCTCGTACCAGGTTACCAAGCACCTTGTTATGTAGCTTGGTCCAGTTCGAACCGGAGTCCGTTATTACGGATACCAAGTTCAAGAGGTGTGAGTACACGTGTTGAAGTAAGAAGTGTGGATCCGGCATCAAATCCATATTTGGCACTTTCTGTCTTGCTTGCTTCAGGCCTAGACGGGATCGAACATAAATTACAACCACCACAAGCAGTTGACCAGAACATTTATGCAATGACGAAAAAAGAAAGAATAGAAAATGGAGTGAAAGATTTACCAGCCACATTGAAAGAAGCGCTTGATGAGATGGAAAAAGACCCTGTCATTATTCAGGCACTAGGAAAACATCTCTATCAAAATTATGTGGAAGCAAAAGAATATGAGTGGCAAATGTTTAATAATACAGTTCATCCTTGGGAGCGCGAACAATATTTAACATCCTATTAATCTTGTAAACAAAACATCTGATCTTTGCACCGAATGCGAAGATCAGATGTTTTTTAATGAATATCTCTGTATAATCCGATTACTTTACCTAAAATACTAACCTTTTCATAAAATAATGGTTCCATTGTAGCGTTTTCTGGTTGCAAGCGAATCATTTTTTCTTCTTTAAAGAAACGCTTCACCGTTGCCTCGTCATCATCTGTCATCGCTACAACGATATCTCCATTATTAGCCGTGTTCTGCTGTTTTACAATGACCATGTCACCTTCAAGAATACCAGCTTCAATCATACTTTCACCTTCAATGACAAGGACAAATAAATTATCATCCGGGCTCGCATGTGAACTCGGCACAGGGACATACTCCTCGATATTTTCAACAGCGGTAATGGGTATTCCAGCAGTAACCTTACCGATTACTGGAGCATAACGAGCTGTATTTTTCGGAATATTCCCTTCACCGTCTTGATCTAATATTTCAATGGCCCTTGGCTTAGTCGGGTCACGACGGATAAACCCTTTTGCTTCTAATCTTTCCAAGTGTCCATGAACGGTTGAACTCGATGCAAGTCCGACAGCCACAGCGATTTCTCGAACGGATGGTGGATAACCTTTTGCATGAACTTCTTTTTTTATAAAATCTAAAATCATCTGTTGTCTTTTAGAAACTTTTGTCATCTATTTATCACCTCTTACATAGGATTTATTATTACTAGTTTACCATCGTAAGAAAGATTATGCAAACGTTCGTTCGAAAAAACTGTTGACAGGACCACTTGTTCGTGCGATAATACGTTCTAGAACAAAAGTTCTAAAAAAGTGGAGGGATTTAACTATGTTCAATAGATTATTTGCGAAGTATTCAAAAGAAGATATATTCTTTACTGTCGGTTTCATCTTAACTTTGGTATTCTTATATTTCTCTCTCATTGCCAATGCTTAATCACCCAAGAAGGAGAAATCGAATCGTGAAAGCAGTCATCTATTGTAGAGTAAGCACAGATAAAAAAGAACAGGAATCATCACTCGCTAGGCAAAAAGAAGAATTGTATGAACTAGCGACCCGACAAGGATTGGATGTCGTTACATGTATTGAAGAGCAGGTGAGTGGTTATGAGATTAATAGGGACGGTATCTTTGAAATGCTTGAACATTTTTCAAATGAGGAAGCGGAATGCCTATTAATTCAAGATGAAACGAGACTAGGTAGAGGGAATACGAAAATAGCCCTGTTTCATCAATTACAAAAGTTAAATATTTCTATATACACAGCGATTCATGATGGAGAGCTGGAATTATCAGAATCAGATTCTATGGTTTTACAGATTGTCGGTATTGTCGAGGAATACCAAAGGAAAATTCATAATTTGAAAATTAAACGTGGAATGCAACGGGCAGTAAAAGATGGATATAATCCGAGAAATAATTTAAAAAATATCGGAAAAGCACCGGGGAGAGAAAGATTGGAAGTGCCGCTTGAGGAAATTGTACGTCTTCGCGATAAAAAACTTACTTTCGGGGAAATCACAAGCACATTAAATGGCTTGGGGTATAATATTTCAAAAGCAACCGTCCACCGTCGTTATCAAGAGTATGAACAAAATAGCGACCTGCAAAATGAAAACCTTAAATGAGACAAGTTGTATTGCTTGTCTTTTTTTGTTTTATGCTTTATAAATAAATGTGAAAAACAATAATAATACTACAAATAATTACGGTTATTATTGTGCAAAGTAGGGTATTATTACATGTTAGATACAACCTGCATTAATCCTTCATGGAAACTGTAAGAGGAGGTACATATATGTTATCAAAAGAAAAACTTGCGCGGATTAACGAGCTAGCAAAAAAAGCAAAAAAATCCTCCCTAACCGATGAGGAAAAATCCGAGCAAAAACAACTCCGCGAAGAATATTTACAAAACATCCGCGGTTCATTTACAAACCAACTGAAAACCCTTAAAGTTATTGATCCAGCAGGTAATGACGTCACCCCACTAAAGGTGAAAGATATGCAAAAAAGAAATGAAAAGCACTAATTTGTTTGGGCATTCGACTTAATTCGCTTGTGAAGTTTGCACATTCATTATAGAATAGAAAATAGATACATATTATTGTGGAACTTTGAAAGGAGATAATTATGTCTAATATTGAACAACTATCGATCAATACGATCCGCACACTTTCAATTGATGCGATTGAGAAAGCCAATTCTGGCCACCCGGGTCTACCGATGGGTGCTGCACCTATGGCTTACACGCTATGGACTGATTTTATGAATCATAACCCAAAAAACTCAAAATGGTTTAATCGTGACCGTTTTGTTTTATCTGCAGGACACGGTTCTATGCTGTTATACAGCCTATTACATCTTTCGGGCTATGATGTTACAATTGATGATCTTAAAAACTTCCGTCAATGGAATTCCCGGACACCTGGACACCCGGAGGTTCTCGATACAGACGGTGTAGAAGCAACTACTGGACCACTTGGACAAGGTATTGCAATGTCTGTTGGAATGGCAATGGCAGAAGCACATCTTGCGGCAAGATTTAATAAAGAAGATGCATCCATCATCGATCATTACACATATGCACTGGTGAGTGACGGTGACTTGATGGAAGGTATTTCCCATGAAGCAGCTTCTTTAGCGGGCCACCTTGGCTTAGGTAAGCTAATTGCTCTATATGATTCGAATGATATTTCTCTAGATGGTGAACTTGATCGTTCCTTCTCAGAGGATACAGAAAGTCGTTTCAAAGCATACGGTTGGCAAGTAATTCGTGTGGAAGATGGTAATGATGTAGATGCTCTCCGTGCAGCCATTAAGGAAGCGCAAGCAAACACTGATCAACCAACATTAATCGAAGTAAAAACAATTATCGGATACGGATCACCAAACAAATCAAACTCAGCAGCATCCCACGGAGCGCCATTAGGTAAAGATGAAGTAACACTTACAAAAGAATATTACAAATGGGCTCACGAAGAATTCAACGTACCAGAAGAAGTGTACGCTGATTTCAAAGAGAAAATTCAAGATAATGGCAAGAAAGCAGAAGATGCTTGGAATGACCAATTCGCTACGTATAAAGAAAAATATCCGGAAGAAGCAGAACAATTGGAGCAAGCTATCAAAGGTGAACTCCTAGTTAATTGGGAAGAAGCGATTCCTGTATTTGAAGAAGGAAGCTCTCTTGCAACTCGTGCATCCTCTGGTGAAGTGTTAAACGCAATCGCTAAAGCAGTACCTACTTTCTTCGGTGGTAGTGCAGACTTGGCAGGTTCGAACAAAACAATGATGAACGATGAAGGTGACTTCACAAAAGCAGATTATGCAGGGCGCAACATCTGGTTTGGTGTTCGTGAACACGCAATGGGTGCTGCCTTAAACGGTATGGCACTTCATGGCGGTTTGAAAGTTTATGGCGGAACGTTCTTTGTGTTCAGTGACTACTTACGCCCATCCATTCGTCTAGCTTCGATCATGAAGACACCGGTAACATATGTGTTCACGCATGACTCGATTGCGGTAGGGGAAGATGGTCCGACTCACGAACCGGTTGAACATCTTGCTGCATTACGTGCAATGCCTGGCCTTTCCTTAATCCGTCCAGCAGATGCGAATGAAACTGCTGCAGCATGGAGACTTGCTTTAGAATCTAAAGATGAGCCGACAGCACTTGTTCTTACTAGACAGAACCTACCGACCCTTCCTGGTACAGACCAGAAAGCTTATGAAGGCGTGAAGAAGGGTGCATACATTGTAAGTCCAGCTGAGAAAGAAACAGCGGATGCTTTACTGCTAGCAACTGGTTCTGAAGTACAACTCGCTGTAGAAGCACAAAAAGCGCTGAAAGAAAAAGGAATTGACGTCTCCGTAGTAAGCATGCCATCATGGGATCGCTTTAACAAACAAGACGAAGCATATAAGAATAGTGTACTACCTAAGAATGTTACGAAGCGTCTAGGTATCGAAATGGGTGCATCCTTCGGGTGGGACCGCTACATAGGTACAGAAGGTGACATTCTTGCGATCGATCGCTTTGGTGCATCAGCCCCAGGAGATAAAGTTGTAGCAGAGTTTGGATTCACTGTTGAAAATGTCGTACAACTAACTGAAAAACTTGTTAATAACTAAGATTAGCTAGATTTTCAAAAGAAGAGCAGGCCTCTAAAACGCGAATGTTTTAGAGGCCAATTTTTTAATCGACAAAACTAGTGGGAATTTATAACAGAATATGACAGTAATCGTATCGCGGAATACGTATAATGGAATGAAAAAGGAGTGCTTTCCATGTATACGTATTCTATTTTTTCTGTTAAATCCGAGATAGCCGTACATTATTTCTATAAGACAAGTGTTCTTTTCCGTTTTTTCAAAGAGTTTAAAGAATGCCCAAGGCTTACCTATTTGCAGTTACAATATAATTATGTCATTGAACCACTCCAATTATCACTTGTGGCAGCTTACCTGCGCAGCTTAACCGATGACGTAAACATAGAAAAGAAGGATAAATACATACAGATTTTTTGGGAAGGAAAAAGTTTGACGATCTATGAGGATGGTCATCATATTGAACTAACTTGTTCATCCATTCAAGAAGCAGAGGAATTCTTCTTTCCAATCCTTCGTAATTCACCAGGATTTTATTTTGTCATAAACAATCGTTTGAATGACTATGGCTGGTTATCAGTTAAAAATAACAAATTGATCAATAATCAAATATTTTTTTCCTACCCATAATTATATTTTTTATCTATTGCAAGGTTGAATAGATGTTTATAACCAGATGAACCTCTTTAGTATAAAAGCCGTCTGAAATCGATAAATTAAAATGGATTTCAGACGGTAAATTTTCACGTAAGATTAGAGTTTTCAATGGTTTTCAACGAACAACTGCACGTGTACTTACTCTTTCTCTCCAAACTTCTCGAGAACACGGTATAAATCAGGCGCAGATCGCTCGAGCCGCGTTGGCTTGAAGTCTTGATTAACCCACATATGTTTTGTGATACCTGAAGTAATGAGTTCACCTGTAGGTTCAATAACGATTTGATTATGTGTTGTGTTGAAATTCTCTTCTGATATTTTCCGGGCCTCATAAGCAAATGTGAGTTTGATAGGTGAATAGTCAGTGATTTTTGTGTAAATCGCAATACAGTCATCGAATGTCGCCGATTGTTTATAATCGCATTCGACCCCAAGAACCGGGAGTAAGAAGCCCCTTTCTTCCACATGACTGTAGGCCACACCGTAGTGGCGCATACATTCGGTCCGAGCCATTTCAAACCAGTTGATATAGTTGCCGTGATGGACAACGCCCATTCGGTCTGTGTCTTTATAGGGTACACGATAATTTGTTTGATGCCACTTTGCTGTCAATATAAAAATCTCCTTTCTTTTTTTGATTGATTTTCCACTTTATCTTTTGATTCGCTCTTCAGCGATGTCTTGCAAACGGAACTTTTGCACTTTACCGGTACTCGTCATTGGCCAGTCTGAGGATTCTATAAACCAAACATGACGTGGAACTTTAAATTTGGCTAAGCGCTCGGCACACCAATCGGTGACGTCTTTTCGTTTTAAGGTTTCACCTTCTTTTAATTCAATGAAGGCCGCTCCGATTTCAGTTGTGATTTTATCACTGACACCGACGACCTGTACTGCTTCGACGGCTGGATGATAAGAAATCGCAATCTCTACCTCTCTTGGTGAGACAAGTTCTCCGGACACTTTAAACATTTCCTTACTTCTGCCGAGCATTTGGATATAGCCATTTTCATCAATTCTGCCGACATCGCCTGTTCTGAGCCAACCATCCTTATCAATGACTTTAGCTGTTTCTTCAGGCTTTTTATAATAACCATGCGTAACGGTAGCACCTCTAACAGCAAGCTCACCGATTTCGCCGTCTGGTAAGTCCTCACCTGTGTCGCGGTCAATCGTTTTATATTGAACACTGCTCCCATTAAACTCAGGTAAACCGCTCGCGCCATTCAGTTTAGGACGACCGACTCGGGTGGAGATGCGTTCTAAAGGATCGCCTATTTCTGTAGTTACGCCGGATGAAACCACTTCAGTTTGTCCATAACCTGTGATCATTTCAGTGACACCAAGAACGTCAAGCGCTTTTTGCCAAACTGATACGGGTGCCGCGGCCGCTCCACACCACATGGCGAACAAATTCGATAAATCGAATTCCCCGACCCTCGGATGATTTAAAACTGGCATCAACGTGGAAGGGACGCAGAGATAATCATTTGCTTGGTACTTCTCCATCAACTCTAGGGATTTAAGCGGGGAAGCCCCTAGTGCGGAAACGACTGAACCTCCGACAAAAGACATGGCACCAATCGCTTCAATAATCGCAAAACAATGATAAAACGGGAGCGGTGCAAATGTCACTCTTCCTTCCTCTATCGCCCGACTTAAGACCGTACCATACGAGCATCTGAGCAGCATATCATCCGTTAACATAACCCCTTTAGGACTGCCGGTAGAACCTGATGTATACATAATAATTGCTACTTCATCTGGGTAGCGGGACAGCTCCCAGCGTGCGTCTAGCTCTGAATCGGAAATCTTCTTTGCTCCGTTTAAAAAGTCTTCCCGGGACAGGAACTGTTCATCAATAGGTTCTGCACCCACTTTTTCAAAACTAATGACTTTCTCAAGGACGCTGTTTTCTTGAAACGTTGGTGTTGACATGAGCTCTTTAACAGCTTTTCCATGCAGTTTATCTTTGACTTTTTCCTGTAAAACTAAGTATTTGGCGTCTGATTGGGTCAAAATATATTCAACTTCCCCTTTGGTCAGCATTGAATTTATTGGAATAAATACCGCTCCGACCATCGACGCAGCAATCATGAGGGAGGGGAAGGATGCATCATTATCCATTAAAATAGCGATATGATCGCGGCGTTTGACACCAAGCTGCATAAAGCCTTTCGCATACTTGATTGCTCGTTCCCAAATATCACCGTAACGATGCTCTTCACCGTTAATATATAGAAAAGGTTTCTCAGCATAAGCTTCTGTCGCTTTTTCAAAATGTCTGGCTAACGTATCACGGGGCCAGACGGGAAAACGATTTTCTAATTTGTTTCTTCTTTCTTCAACACTTGCTAATAAAGCCTTAGACAATGACAATCTCCTCTCAATCAATGATGTATTTATTTCATTTTTTTAAAAACAAGGACGGCATTATGTCCGCCAAAACCAAATCCATTCGATAAAGCAATTTCAATATGTCCCTTGACGGCTTTGTTCGGTACATAATCTAAATCACACTCTGGATCAGGTTGATGTAAATTCATCGTTGGCGGAAAAATATTTTCGTTCATACTTTTTACTGTAATAATACTTTCTACGCCACCCGCCGCTCCGAACAAGTGGCCCGTCATTGACTTGGTAGAACTAACTTTCAACCTATAAGCATGTTCTCCAAAAACTTCTTTAATAGCAGTTGTTTCGGATACATCACCAACTGGCGTGCTCGTTCCGTGAGCATTGATGTAATCGACGTCTTCCGGTAAAATACCTGCCCGCTCAATGGCTAGCTGCATTGCCTTCTGTGCCCCGTGGGGTGCGGGATCGGTAATATGATAGGCATCGGTCGTGCTCCCATAACCGATAATTTCACCGAGAATATTAGCGCCACGCTGCTTTGCGTGTTCATATTCTTCAAGCAGCAGTACACCGGCGCCTTCAGACATGACAAAGCCGTCCCGATTGCTGTTAAATGGCTGAGAGGCTTGTTCCGGCGCATCATTTTTTGTGGACATCGCACGCATTTTTGAAAAACCTGCAAAGTAAAACGGATGGATGGTCGCCTCAGCACCGCCTGCAAGCATGACATCGGAATAGCCATGAGCAATGTTATGATAAGCTTCTCCAATCGCATGATTGCTCGTTGCACACGCAGAAGCGGAGGAGAAACTCGGTCCACGAAAACCTGTTTTTATAGCGGTTAAGCCGTTCGCCATATTAGAAATGGAGCCAGGCAGCATAAAGGGAGAGACCCGATTAGATCCTTTTTCAAGCATGGTTTTATAATTATCAAGCAAGGTTGTCAGCCCGCCGGCACCTGAACCAATATAAACGCCTGCCCGGTCTTTGTTTAACTTTTTCAAGTTTATTCCGGATTCTTCAAGCGCCTGGGTAGCGGCCGCATACGCATATTGAGTGAATAAATCATAACGTCGTGCTTCTTTTGGTTCAAGATATGTTTCACTTTGAAAATCCTCGATATAGCCGGCGATTTTTGTCTTGATATCTCGGAATTTTTCAGAATCCAATCGTTTAATCCCTGATTGACCTTGTTTTATATTTTTCCAAAGTGTGTCTGTGTCATTACCAAGTGGAGAAATCACACCTGTACCAGTAATGACTACCCGCCGTTTCATGATGATAACCTCCTTTAAAGCGCAAGTATACTTATTGTACAATGTATTTTACTTTCAGGCATGTTTTTTGAATTGGTATAGTCCAAATCCCCAGAGTATCCAAGCTGGTCATACAATTGAAAAAATTAAAAGAGGATGCGAATCAATGGTTTTAATTCCCACTTGAAATGGAATGAAAGTTCGCATACAATTAAATCGGAATGAGAACAATAGTTCTGATTGAAGGCTAGCAAAAAAGGGTTATTTTAGAGCTTAATCATCCAAATAAAAGATTATTATCTTTTTTATTTGGATGATTACAGTGGTAAAGCTACCGAGCAATATATACGTGTCTGTAGGAATGACAGTCACATCTTGGTTTACCGTTACAACTGCAAAAAGGACCGAACGTCGAAACTTGAATATCTTTTCGTTTGGCCTGGGAAGGAGATAGTGTAATGAAGGATAGAGGAAATATCAAATGGACATCAATCATGCTACCGGAGCACGCAAATTTATTAAAAGAAATGTGGGCTCGTGATGAATGGAATGAGAAACCGATCTTAGATGAACAGCTCGTAATGGAAATTAATTTAAAGCTACAACTAGCATTACATAATGAATTAACTGTTGAAGTGGAGTATTTCAAAAATCATGATTATCACAAAGTTAGAGATAAGTTATTGGCTGTTGATCCGCTCAATAATTATTTAAGATTAGAGGGTATGGAATTGCCGTTGGATGCAATTGTAGGCGTTTGGATTGATTGACAAGAGGCTGGGACATAACTATTCTAATATGAATTAAATCCGAACAAAACTGCTAACTAGCTCTGGGAATATACGGAGACTCCAGCAGGAGGAAAGGCATCGGTGAGACCCCGCAGGGCGGCAGCCCGAGGAGGCTCACCAGCCGCCTGCGGAAAGCGTAGTATATTCCCGGAGCGGTTGTTGATGCTCTTTCTTATCATTTGTTCGGATTTATAACCATACTAAGAAGTTATGTCTCAGCCTCATGTTTTTTATTTGTCCCATATTTTTAAAGTCTACCCACAAAATATCGGTCCCAATCTAGCCCCAAAAGTAGTCTCAAATTGGCTCATTAACTTGCATTATCTTGCTTTTCTATTTTTTATTTTTCTTGTTATTCTATTTAATGTTGTTGTGTTAGGGTTTCAATAGATTGATTCCATTGTTTACAAAATCGATTGTATTCTTACCCATAATTATATATACTTGTTGAAGAGAGTAACGAAGGAGGAAGGCAGACATGAGCACAATTTGGGTAGTATTAATTGCTATTGCAGCTTTAATAGCAGGTGTTGCTCTTGGGTTTTTTATTGCAAGAAAATATATGATGAACTACTTGAAAAAGAATCCGCCAATTAATGAGCAAATGCTTCGTACATTAATGATGCAAATGGGTCAAAAGCCATCACAAAAGAAAATTAATCAAATGATGCGCGCAATGAATAACCAGGTAGATAAGTAATAAAACATCATCACACGAATTCAAAACCACTTTTTCTGTTAACTTTAAACAGAAAAGAGTGGTTTTTATGTTTTTATCTATACTATTAATATAGAATAGTTTACAGAAAGGAAATGCCAAATGATAAACGACGAAAATAGTTTTCAAATACTACCTGAAAGTTTCTACAGGCGGCCAACGCTCACGCTTGCAAAAGAACTACTCGGTAAAATCCTTGTCCATGAAACAGAGGAAGGAATAAGTTCCGGAGTGATTGTGGAAACAGAGGCTTATCTCGGTGCTGTAGACCGGGCTGCACATAGTTATGGATACAGGCGAACGAAGCGAACGGAGATTATGTATCATCAGGCGGGGCTAATTTATACCTACCGAATGCATACGCATTGTCTACTTAATATCGTGAGTGGAGAAGTCGGTGAGCCGGAAGCAGTCCTAATCCGCGCTGTAGAACCATACACTGGAATAGACTTGATGAAGCAAAAACGTCCGGTCAATAAAATGCAGAATTTGACAAGCGGGCCTGGAAAGCTGACGAAAGCGCTCGGAATAACGATGCAAGCGTATGGCGAGCGAATATACAAACAACCGTTATATATCGCTGAAGGTATCACGGTTGATGACATTCTGACAGGACCGCGTATAGGAATACCGAATACAGGAGAAGCTCGTGACTTTCCCTACCGTTTTTGGGTTGCTGGTAACTCATTTGTTTCAAGATAAGCGGATGTTTGAAGTGCGAATCAAACGACAAGGTCTCTCAATTCTTATATACTAGGAGTTGGAATACGATGTAAGTGTTGTCTTTTTGTCAAAAACAAGGCCGCTACTCCCAAGACGTTTCTGGTAAAATAGGGGAACATAACAAAAATATAGGGGAGATTATATGTCAGAAATCAATATATTTCTAGCCTTTGGTGCTGGGTTTCTTTCTTTTGTTTCACCCTGTGTCCTACCTGTATATCCTGTATTTTTATCCTATATTACAGGTATGAGCATTAATGAAATTAAAGATGATAATAAAAAAATGAACCGACAAGCATTACTCCATACGATTTTCTTCCTGATCGGTTTTTCGAGTATTTTTATTGCGATTGGTTTCTCTACCTCCGCAATTTCAGCATTTTTATTGACTTATCAAGATATCATTAGACAAGTCGGTGCAATCTTAATTATTTTCTTTGGGTTGGTTATTGTCGGTGTTTTAAACTTTAAATTTCTAATGAAAAACAGACAGATTCAATTTAAAAGCCGTCCAACCGGATACATCGGTACACTATTAATCGGGATTGCGTTTTCCCTCGGCTGGACACCTTGTACGGGACCGATCTTAATGGTTGTGTTCTCCCTTGCAGCATCCAATCCAGAGCTCGGAATGATTATGATGATCGCTTATATTTTAGGATTTGCGATTCCATTCCTCGTTATGGCATTCTTTATCGGAAGGATGAATTGGATCAGGAAACACAGCATGAAAATTGTTAAAATCGGTGGCTATGTGATGGTCTTCTTCGGAGTTGCCCTGTTCTTTGATTGGATGACCGATGTGACGGCACTGCTTGCCAACTGGTTTGGTTTTTACGGTTTTTAATGCAACTATTGATGATATAATGGGGAGTAAGAATTTTTGAGAGAGTGATAAAAACATGTTTTGGGGTATTGCAAGTACGATTGGAGCCACAATGATGGCTGTCATCATGATTTTTGTTCGTTTGAAAATGGGGAAGAAGCCTGCATCCGTGAAGAAGATTATCCTACCGCCGCTATTTATGAGTACTGGCGCTCTCATGTATATCTTTCCCATATTCCAGATTAGCTGGTTCCAAGTTATCGAATCCTTTGCACTTGGAATGGTGTTCTCTATTATTCTAATTAAGTATTCGAAGTTTAAGATTCACGATGGCGAAATTTACCTCAATCCGTCAAAAGCGTTTCCGTTTATATTATTTGGACTTCTCGTCGTCCGCTTAGCATTGAAGGTATTAATCAGTGGATACATTTCACTTGGAGAGACCGGCGGAATCTTCTTCATGCTCGCATTCGGCATGATCCTTACATGGCGGATTGCTATGTTATATCAGTACCTGCAACTTAGAAAGTCAATAGCAGAGCAAAAGCACCTTGCATAGAAGCGAGGTGCTTTTTGTCTTATTTCTTATAGCTCTCTTGCCAGTTTGTGCGATAGTCATTTTTGGAGAGTTGGAATAAATGTTCATACGGTTCCACTGGGATTCCTTTCTCCTTAAGTTTTTTACGCAAGAATTTATGGTCACGTTTTGGTGTAGCAATGATATAACCTTCAATTAATGTATCTTGCGTAATCACTTCTTCCTTTTTCTTTAAGGCGACTTCACCAATTTTACTTGCAATCGTTTGGCGGGCGACATCACGGAATAGCTCGGGAACAGGGGAGACGAGTTCGTCTAGTAAAGCTTTCTCCTCATCCCTCCACATCTCTTTAGTCAAATCGACATAATGCTCTTGCCAGTCCAGAACAGATTTCCCGTCTTCCTTAGGCAAGCTTTTCAGGAACTTACGGAACATGAAGAACCCGCCAATTCCCATAAGCGAAATTAGGAGAAAACCCCATAATACAAGAATAATACTCAATAATATTCACCTATTTCTTTACTTTATGACAAAATTATTAATAATGGGATTATAAACAATTGAATAATTTATTTTTAGAATATTTTATAGTAAGATAGAAATATACTTAACATCATTATAAGAAGAAACTGTTCAAGTAACAAGTATAACAGTCGATAGATTCATCACATTTCAATCTATCAGAATAAAAATGATAGCGAATCATATAGATAATATTACATATAAATATATTATGTTTTAATTTAGGGGGAAGGGTTTTATTGTTTCATTAAAAAGAAAGGGGACAATTGAATGAAGATAGGAGAGATTTATTCATTAGAATTCGAGCAGCAGCTATTATTTTCCAATTTTCCCAAATTGCCAATAAACATACTGGAGTGGATGGGGAATCACTTAAATGATGCATTTATTGTCTGGGATGATAAAGATCGAATCTGTTTTGTTAGTCAGTCCGTGAAAAACTTACTGGGTTATAGGCAGGAAGAGCTTATCGGAAACCCATGGTATGAGCGAATTCAACCACTCGAACCAAAGAGAGTCGAGCAGTACTTAGACATGGAAAAAGAAGAAGGCATGCATGTTGAACTTCTTCATAAAAATAAACAAGCTGTCTATGTGGAAGTGTGCTTAGCTCGGATTCAAGATAAATCAACGAAAAGGAAATATGTGGCTGGTTTGCTGAAAGATTTGAGGGCCTATAAAGAAGCAAAAGAAATGATTGTCCAAGCGGAAAGAATGTCAGTCGTAGGTCAACTCGCCGCGAGCATTGCTCATGAGATCAGGAATCCATTAACATCCATAAAGGGATTTCTACAGTTACTTAAAGCAGGAGTAAACCATAAGGATGAATATTATAGAATTATGGAAGATGAAATTGAAAAAATTGAATCCATAACATCTGAACTTCTGTTTATGTCGAAGCCTTCTTCAAACAAAAAGAAAAATGAGCACCTCCATCATCTTATCAATGATGTAGTCGTATTGCTGCAATCCCAGGCAAAGTTTAAAAACGTCACAATTAAATATGATGAAGCAATCTCCGGGGTTATTTATTGTGATCCATCCCAGATTAAACAAGTACTGATCAATTTAGTGAAGAATGGAATTGAGGCGATGGATGAACCTGGGGATATTAGTATTTATGTCGATACAACGGATGAGCATATTATTATTAATGTAGAAGACGAAGGTATTGGAATTCCTCAGGAATCAATGGATCAGTTAGGGGTAGCTTTTTTTACAACAAAAGAAAATGGTACTGGTTTAGGATTAAATATCACAAGGGAAATAATGGAACAACACAACGGATCCCTCAAATTTTTCAAAAATAAGACAAAGGGCAGTACTTTCCAACTAATCTTCCCGAAGGTGAACCATTAAGAATGGACAATCTAATGTAGACCGTCCATTCTTTTTAATGGTGACTACGACTATTGGATATACGAGTACAAACGTTCTTCGGTAGGACGGGGGACGCAGCACAAGGCGCCCGTGAAACGAATCGCGAAACTTACCGTAAAGGAAATTCTGTCATTTGTATATAAGTAAAACTTATCAACTAACATAATTATTTAATATATAGGTTAATTGGCGAATGATTTGTTTTATCGCTTACAATCCGATAGTATATAGGTAAAGGTTTATTATTCTTTCTTTTTTAATGAGTGATGGGATGATAATGTACCAGTTTGTTAAAAACAAAGATTGGTAGCAACTAAGAAAGGGGTAGTATTGAATGTCAAAGAATGCTTTTAAAGCGAGAAAGCAATTTGAATTAAACGACAAGACCTACAATTACTATGATTTGAAAACTCTAGAAGAACAAGGGCTGGGCGATATTAAACGTCTGCCATTCTCTGTACGTGTTCTTTTAGAGTCCGTACTCCGTCAACATGACGACCATCAAATTAAAGACGAACATGTTGAGGCGCTTGCGAAATGGGGGAAGAAAGACGCGAAGGGTGTAGATGTGCCATTTAAACCTTCTCGTGTTATCTTGCAAGACTTTACCGGTGTTCCGGCAGTAGTTGACCTTGCTTCCTTAAGAAAAGCTATGGTGGATATGGGTGGCGAACCAGACAAGATTAATCCTGAAGTACCAGTTGATTTAGTTATTGACCACTCCGTCCAAGTGGATCAATACGGTACGCCAAATGCCCTGCAAGCGAACATGGACATTGAATTTGAAAGAAACGCTGAACGCTATGAATTCTTGAACTGGGCCCAAAAAGCATTTGACAACTATCGTGCAGTTCCTCCAGCAACTGGTATTGTTCACCAAGTTAACCTGGAATACATTGCAAATGTTGTGCACGCCCTTGAAAATGAAGAGAAAGAGTACGAGGCGTTCCCAGATACTCTCGTGGGAACAGACTCCCATACAACAATGATTAACGGGCTTGGCGTACTCGGTTGGGGTGTTGGTGGTATTGAGGCTGAGGCTGGAATGCTCGGTCAACCATCTTATTTCCCAGCACCAGAAGTAATCGGTGTTAAATTTGTTGGAAGTTTCCCGAACGGAACTACTGCAACAGACCTTGCACTGAAAGTTACTCAAGTGCTGCGTGAGAAAAACGTAGTAGGTAAGTTTGTAGAATACTTCGGTCCGGGCCTGAAAGACATGCCGCTAGCTGACCGCGCAACAATTTCTAACATGGCGCCTGAGTATGGTGCAACTTGTGGTTTCTTCCCTGTAGACGAAGAGACATTAAGCTACTTACACTTGACAGGGCGCAGTCAAGAACTAATTGACCTTGTTGAGAAATATAGTAAAGAAAACTGTCTATGGTACGACCCGGAAGATGGCGATCCAGAATATACAGACGTTGTCATCATCGATTTGTCTGAACTAGAGCCGAATTTATCTGGTCCTAAGCGTCCGCAAGATTTGATTTCTTTATCTAATATGCAAAAAGAATTCAGGAAGGCGATTACAGCTCCTGAAGGCAACCAAGGATTTGGAAAAGATAAATCCGAATTCGATAAAGAAGTAAAGGTTACTCATAAAAACGGTAATGAATCTGTTATGAAGACAGGATCCCTTGCAATCGCTGCAATTACATCTTGTACAAACACATCTAACCCGTATGTTATGTTAGGTGCAGGTTTAGTTGCGAAAAATGCAGTAGAAAAAGGGCTGAAAGTACCTGAACATGTCAAAACATCTTTAGCTCCAGGTTCTAAAGTTGTAACCCGTTATCTAGAAGATGCTGGATTACAAAAGTTCTTGGATGTACTTGGCTTTAACCTTGTTGGTTACGGTTGTACAACATGTATCGGTAACTCTGGACCTTTATTAGAAGAAATCGAAAAAGCAATTGTTGATTCCGATTTAATCGCTTCTTCCGTATTATCCGGTAACCGGAACTTTGAAGGAAGAATCCACCCGCTAGTTAAAGCGAACTATTTAGCATCACCACCACTTGTTGTGGCATATGCGCTAGCAGGTACTGTGGATATTAATCTGCAAGAAGATCCACTTGGAACAGATCGAGATGGAAATCCAGTTTACATGAATGATATCTGGCCGACAGCACAAGAAATTAAAGAAGAAGTCGCGAAAGTTGTTACACCGGAAATCTTCCGTAAAGAATATGAGAGCGTTTTTGACTCCAACGAAAAATGGAACGCAATTGATACTACAGACGAACCATTATTCGAGTGGGATGAGGACTCTACTTATATTCAAAACCCGCCATTCTTTGAAGGATTAGCGAAAGAGGCAGGTACTGTTCAGAAACTAAGTAACTTACGTGCAATTGGTTACTTTGGTGATTCGGTTACAACAGACCATATTTCACCTGCGGGAGCAATTGCAAAAGATATGCCTGCTGGTCAATTCCTACAGGAAAAAGGTGTATCGCCTAGAAACTTCAACTCTTACGGTTCCCGTCGTGGTAACCACGAGATCATGATGCGTGGTACATTTGCAAATATCCGTATCCGTAACAAATTGGCTCCAGGTACCGAAGGCGGCTACACAACATACTGGCCAACTGAAGAAGTAATGCCAATTTACGATGCAGCGATGAAATATAAAGAAGACAACACTGGATTAGTTGTTATCGGTGGTAAAGACTATGGAATGGGATCTTCCCGTGACTGGGCTGCTAAAGGTACGAACCTTTTAGGAATTAAGACAGTTATCGTGGAAAGCTATGAACGTATCCACCGTTCTAACCTAGTTATGATGGGAGTATTACCACTTCAATTTGCAAAAGGCGACAGTGCTGAGAAGCTTGGCTTAACAGGAAAAGAAACGTTCCACGTCGATATTGATGAAAATGTTCAGCCAAACAGCCCGGTAAAAGTCACTGCAGTAGCAGAAGACGGTAAAATTACCGAGTTCACAGCAATTGCCCGCTTTGACAGCCCGGTAGAAATCGACTACTATCGTCACGGCGGAATTCTGCAAATGGTTCTACGTGAAAAATTAGCTTAAACTTATTAGGTGAAAATTGAGTAGGTGACTAACCATTAATTGGTTAGTCGACCTTCTCACATACCTTATGTACAACTTCTGCTGACTTCTCATGATAAATCTTTTTCAATCAAGTAACCTCTGTGAAACCTTCCCGGGTAAGCTATAACCTTCCTCTCATTTAACTTTTGTATCTACTGTGTGGTACTCGTGCAGTATCGGACTTTGTTTTGTCATGCAAACTCGTCCATTCCAAGCAAGCCTTACATACAATTTATGTTCGCCAGTTTGGGGTTTTGCTTCCTGCTTCCTTCAGATTCTGAACCACTCCTAACACCCTTGCCTTCAACTAACAGTTCCTTGTATGGACTTTCATCACCAAGCTATAGCCCATGCAGGTTGCACATAATAGAAAGCCGCTAAGTGTTCATACAGCCGCTTTTTTGACTAATTTACGAACAATGACTCGGATAACTTTACTTCTATCCTTATACAAATTACTATTAATATAAGGTTTATGAATATCGGGGGAGATGTTGTGAAAAAAGTAATATTTGGAATTAGTTTTCTTGTTATTTTAGTTGGAATTATGATTGGAAATATAGCCACCGATAAAAAAGAAGAAGAAGCGGGGCCGAATTTATATGATGTGACGGGTGATACATCGGTTTCAGGCGGGATGATTGCACCTGTTGAAAGTGTTGGTATTCAACCAGGAGAAGCTGCACCCGATTTTTCACTGGAAACATTGGACGGCGAAGTAGTTAGCCTATCCGAATTAAAAGGAGGGAAAGTAATCCTCAATTTCTGGGCAACCTGGTGTCCGCCATGCCGGGAAGAAATGCCTGAAATACAGAAATTTTACGACGCCCATCAGGATGATATTAAAATAATCGCTGTTAACTTTAATGAAAAAGATGAGAAAGTAATTGACTTCCTTGATGAGTTTGGCTATACATTTCCGAGCCCCTTAGACCGTGAGGGATCAGTTGGTAAGGAGTATGGCGTACTTACATTGCCAACGACCTATTTTATCAACTCAGATGGCGTTATCCAGGAACCGCGTCATGTAGGGCCAATGGATTATGAGTTTATGGAAGAAATGCTTGATACCTTAAATTAATTGCATATTTTCACTTGCTTCTGCAAAACATACAACTACTACAGTTGAAAGGAGAAGTTGTATGTCACCAGATAAAAACAAGCCCAAACCGGACGACCGAAGTGATAACGTGGAAAAAATGCAGGATATGATCCAGGATACGTTGGAGAATATGGAAGAAGCCGAGGAAACAATGGAATTCTCCGACGAAATAGGAAAAGAGCAAATTTTAGCTAAAAACAAACGTCGTAAAGAAGCTATTGAAGGCTTTCGTGAAGAAATTAAAGATGAAGCACAAAATCAAAATAAATAATTAAGAATAAAAAGCGCCCTTACAGGCCTGATGCGCGATTGTCTTTGCAACATCTGTGACTGCGGCTACTTGGACTTTGCTAGGCGCAGGAGCGGTTTTGCTGCCGTAGAAAAGTAAGGAAAACAAGACCTCAACCATCCAAATTTGGGGTCTTGTTTTTTTGCAGACAGCCGCAAACGTGATACGATAATCATATACATAGTAGTGAAGAACCGGCTAAATAACGGAGGTATTTGTTTTGAAGAAGGTAAGAACAGCAATAGAAGTACGTTATCAAGAAACGGATCAGATGGGCGTCGTTTACCATGCCAATTATTTAATCTGGTTTGAAATTGGCAGAACGAAATTAATCGAAGCGTTAGGACTATCTTATCCGGAAATGGAAAAGCATGGTGTTGTATCACCAGTTATTGATGCAGAGCTTTCTTTTATCAAACCGGTCCGTTACGGTGAAGCTGTACATATTGATACATGGTTAGCTGAATATGATGGGATTCGATCTGCATATGGGTATGAAGTGATCGGGGAAGACGGTGAGGTCGCTGTAAAGGGCTTGACGAGACACGTTATAGTTAGTAAAGAAACATTTCGTCCTTTATCGCTAAGGAGGAAATTCCCAGAATGGCACGAAATTTATAGCGGAGAAGTTGAAGGAGAATAACGATGGCTTTTGGAATTAATCGTGAAGAGCTGCAGCATTGGAAGTTACAAGTTCGCAATGGGCAAATCGCGTTCCTTACACATTACTGGATTGATGAACGTTTTCCGGAATGTGATACGGTAACGAAAGTGGGCTGTGGCGATATTGAAAAATTAAAAACCTGGGGAAGAAGCCATGGACTTGAAGACCATTGGATTGATTATAAAGACAAGTACCCCCATTATGATTTATTTGGAGAGTATCAACGGAAAATTCTTTTTAAAGAAGCGGTTTGGGAACAGATTAAACGGTTTAATATATAAAGTGAAACTTCATTCAGTGGGGAATTCCACCCTTCACATATTGGGTTATCCTCCTGTTCAGAGGTGGGGATATTACAGACCGTTAACGTGATAAAACGAAACTCCATGCAGAAAGAAATCTACGGACGGATTGAACATGATAAAGGAACACCAGACAATTGGGTCAATCTCCAATTATCTGGTGTTCTTGTGTTTCTCTTTCTTTTCAGGTACATAATCAACCCCACCGGGATGGAGTGGATGACATTTACTAATCCGTTTCACACTGAGATACAAACCTTTCAAAGCTCCAAACCGTTTAAAAGCTTCTAGGCTGTAACTCGAACATGTTGGATAAAACCTACAGGAAGCAGGTGTATATGGGCTAATGGCAAGTTGATAGAAGCGGACGAGTCCAATAAAGATATATTTCATGTTACTCACTACTTTTCGCAGATTTGTCGAAACTGACAGAAGCGATCGCGTCATGTAGGTGAATAGACTCTTCATTTCGGCAGCTCACTTTAAACTTGGAGACAAAATCCATTTCATAAAGATCTGCCGCCACAAGCCGCACGATATCTTCTACAAACCGCGGATTTTCATATGCGGTTTCGGTGACAACTTTTTCATCTGGCCGTTTAAGAACGGGGTAAAGCCTGCTTGATGCATTACTTTCAGCCGCTTCTAATAAATGGGATTTCCAATCGATAGCACCTTCAGTGAAATCACTTGTGAATTCAATCTCCATAGTAATATTGCCCCTTTGATTATGGGCACTATATTCACTAATTTCCTTCGAACAAGGACAAAGTGTAGCTACTTTACCACGAAGACTTGCACACATTGTATAACCAGATAATTTGTCATACGTAACTGCCATTGTGATATCAGCATGGTTCAATCCACTTAGTTCTGTATGTGGCGCGTTTCTTTCAAAAAACCACGGAAAACTTATTTCGATTGTAGCATCTTGTTGCTCCAGGCGTTCGCTTAACTCTTTGGTAAATGCCTTAAGAGAGGTAAAGCTTACAACAAATCCTTCACTATAGTAGTTGTTCAGCTGTTCCGTAAAGCGACTCATGTTCGTTCCCTTGCTCGTTTGGGGCAGGGAAGAGCTAAAACTGAACGTTCCAATTGTTGTTTGGGTTGTAGGTTTCATGTCGCTTTTAATAGTAATGGGATGTTTGACGTTTGTAATTCCAACCGAATCAAGTTCAAAGAGAAAATCTTTTTTTTCGTTTTGAATATCGTGCATATTTTCCTTCTCAGTCGGTTTTGTTTTTTCTATCGGTTCAACGGATCCGAATAATCTATGTCTTATCTCTTTATGAGGAAGTTGTTTTAAAGTACTATTTTTTGTTTGAGACATAATCGAGCCTACTTTCTATTATTGATTAAATTTCAGTATACCGAAACGCCTAATCTTATTCAATTTAAACGGATTACCTTCATTTATCCGCTATTTGTAAACATACTGCACAATCATAATGAAAATCAATGCAGTAAATTTTATTCTCTTGAAAGAAAAGATTCGTTTTCTTATCCTAAAAAGAAGTACTCCTTGATAAGAGCACTTCTTATTTTACATCCATGTGATTTTTGGTTCGGTACCGTTTTTAATTCGCTTCAAGTTCTCCTTATGACGGTAGATAACAAACAGAGTAAGAAACGAAATAATGGCGATTAAGACAATGTCCTTATAAAACAACGAAATAATAATCGTAACCACTCCAGTTATGATAGAAGATAGTGAAACATATTTGGATAAATATAAGGAGAGTAAAAAAGTAGTAACCATGATTACGAATAATAGCGGGAAACTCCCCAATATAATTCCAGATGATGTCGCCACTGCTTTTCCACCTTTAAACTTGGCAAAAATCGGATACGTATGTCCAATAACCGCAAACAAGCCAATAAGAAGAGGATGTACGGATGCATCGAACAGAATTGGAATAACCGTTGCTACTGTTCCTTTTAAAATATCAGATAAAGTAACAATGATTCCTGCTTTCATTCCAAGCACTCGGAATGCATTGGTAGCTCCAAGGTTTCCGCTGCCATGTTCGCGAATATCTTTATTGAACCCAATTTTCCCTACTAATAATGCAGAGGGAATCGATCCTAATAAATAGGCAATAATTGCAAATAATACATATTCCATCATTCATCCTACTTTCATCAACAATTTGAACACATGTTATAAATATTTTATCATGGATTTCGTTTAAAAAGTACTGTTAGCTGGAATTTATTACTTATCCCAGCGGGAATATGTATCATCGCGGAAGACGGTATGGTTGACTATTCAGCTTATTCTCCTTATGATGTGACTAGAATGACTCGAAGTATCAATCCCTAGAGAAAGGATGAGAGACATGAGCTGGGAAAATCCATCAAAAGAAAAATTACAAGAGATTTTAAGCGAAGCAAAGACAATTGCAGTTGTTGGACTTTCGAAAAATGAAGAAAAGACAGCCTATCAAATATCGAAAATTATGCAAGAACAAGGCTATCGTATTATCCCCGTCAATCCATCTGTAGACGAGGTCCTCGGGGAAAAGGCTTATCCAACACTGAGAGATGTACCGGAAAAAATTGATATTATCAACGTTTTCCGCCGTCCCGAACATTTGCCGGATGTTGCAAAAGATGCAGCTGAAACAGATTGCAAGGTATTTTGGGCACAACAAGGCATCATCAATGAAGAAGCTTATCATTACTTGAAAGAAAGAGACTTTACTGTCATTATGGACCTCTGCATTAAAGTAGTCCATTCCGTATTAGTTAAATAGACAGAGCAACAGGGTGAATAGATTCATCCTGTTCTTTTTTTCCCATGGATTTTACAATAGATTTGATGTTTCTCACTCAACTTTCACATTTGAAAATATGAAAGCAAAAACATATTTCACAATTAAATTGCTAATCACTTCTATTCAGCGTAAGTGCAACTTTCATCTGGAGGTCCGCAGTCCAGACACCTCTCGCTTTCCGCAGGCGGCTGGTGAGCCTCCTCGGGCTACCGCCCTGCGGGGTCTCACCTAGGCCTATCCTCCTGCAGGAGTCTCGAGGTGTCTGGACTGCTCCGAGGAAAGTCTTGATTTAGTACACTATTCAATATTACGGAAATGCAATATTTATCATGGATTTCATGATAGAATAACTTCTGTTCATAATAATTATCCATACTAGTTCAGTTGCCCGGAGGACGGTGACTCCTGCGGGAAGGCGGAGACGATGAGACCCCGCAGGAAGTGCCTTTCTTCCAAAGCAGACTACGTTCGGAATGTCCTGTGGCAACGTCTGCATTAGCACGTACTGTGCGTCGAGGCTCAGCGCAGATCCCTAGGATACGCATTCGTCCTCCGGGCAACTGAACCACGATTAGAGAGCCAGCCTAGTGAACGAGCAAAATACTTACGCCGAATAGAAGTGATAAGTAATTTCTTGTCGTTGATTTTAGGAGGGAACTGTTGAGACATCGGGACAAGTTTTTGAAGCGCGTGAATAACGATAATAAATTCCCGATATTACTAATTACATTAAAGGATTACTAATGATTTCGGACTGCGCAAGTTAAGTATTTTAGGATTAAGAAAGCAATGAAAATCATGCTTACAGTATATTTTTTTCTATTTTTAGGTTAAGATAGTTTAGTGAAAGCTTATGATTGCAATGTTTATATTTACTTCTACAAACATTTGTTCTATTATAATATAGGAAAAGAAAATGTTTAGCAGGGAATAAAGCAGTGAATGATTTCAGGTGGAAAGGGGAAAATCAGAAATTGGCTAATCAAGCAAATCGATATAGCGATGATTCCATCCAAGTATTAGAAGGACTAGATGCGGTCAGAAAAAGACCTGGTATGTATATTGGAAGTACCGATGAAAGAGGACTTCATCATCTCGTCTTTGAAATCGTGGATAATGCGGTAGATGAAGCGTTGTCCGGCTATGGAAATGAAATCAAAGTGACGATACATAAAGATAATAGTATTTCCGTTTCGGATAAAGGGAGGGGTATTCCAACCGGAATGCATGCAACAGGTGTCCCGACAGTAGAAGTCATCTTTACCGTTCTCCATGCAGGTGGTAAGTTTGGGCAAGGTGGCTATAAGACGAGTGGCGGACTTCATGGTGTTGGGGCTTCTGTCGTGAATGCTCTTTCCGAATGGATGGAGATCACCGTTTTTCGAGATGGCTATACCTACTTTCAACGGTTTGAAAATGGCGGAAATCCGGTTGGCACTCTTGAAAAAGGAAAACCAACGAGGAGAACAGGTACGATCATTCACTTTAAACCGGATGAATCCATTTTTACATCAATAGTTTATGACTATGAAACAATCTCTGAAAGACTTCGTGAATCAGCATTTCTATTAAAAAATCTGCAAATTGAACTAGAAGA
Organism: Oceanobacillus sp. MO10714A; assembly: GCF_037072045.1. Classification (NCBI taxonomy): domain Bacteria; kingdom Bacillati; phylum Bacillota; class Bacilli; order Caryophanales; family Bacillaceae; genus Oceanobacillus; species Oceanobacillus sp. MO10714A. Next base: position 264,560 of record NZ_JAXHDC010000002.1, read on the forward strand.
TGAACGTTCAGAAACGAAGGATGTTTTCCAATATCCCGATGGATTGAAGTCGTTTGTCGATTATTTGAATGAAGAGAAAGATGTTCTCCATTCTGTTGCCTTCTTTGAAGGGGAAAGTAATGGGATTCAAGTAGAATTTGCTTTCCAATTTAATGATGGGTACGCTGAAAGCATGCTTTCTTTTGTGAATCATGTACGTACAAAAGACGGAGGAACCCATGAATTCGGTGCAAGAAGTGCAATTACGAGGACAATCAATGAATATGCAAGAAGAACTTCAATTTTAAAAGAAAAGGATAAAAACCTGGAAGGAACGGATGTAAGAGAAGGTTTAACTGCGATTGTTTCTGTCCGGATACCGGAAAATTTGCTGCAGTTTGAAGGACAGACGAAATCGAAGCTCGGTACTCCTGAAGCCCGTTCAGCAGTTGATGCTGTTATATCGGAACAGCTTGCATATTTCCTCGAAGAAAATGCGGAGACTTCAAAACTTCTGGTTAATAAATCCATTAAAGCGAAAGAAGCGAGAGAAGCTGCCCGAAAAGCGCGGGAAGAGGCCCGGACAGGGAAGAGACGTAAAAGAAAAGATGCACTTCTAAGTGGAAAGTTAACTCCTGCCCAGTCTAGGAACCCTCAGAAAAATGAATTATACCTCGTGGAAGGAGACTCTGCGGGTGGGTCAGCTAAGCAAGGAAGAGATCGTAAATTCCAAGCTGTCCTGCCGTTGAGAGGTAAAGTAATCAATACGGAAAAGGCTAAGCTGGAAGACGTTTTTAAAAACGAGGAAATCGCAACGATCGTTCATACTATTGGAGCTGGAGTCGGTGGCGACTTTGACTTGGAAGATGTTCAGTATGATAAAATCATTATTATGACCGATGCGGATACTGACGGGGCGCATATTCAAGTACTCCTACTGACGTTTTTCTATCGGTATATGAGGAATTTAATTGAAGCTGGTAAAGTATTTATTGCTTTGCCGCCACTATTTAAGGTTTCAAAAGGGAAAGGTAAAAATGAACAAGTCGTTTACGCTTGGGAAGAAGAAGAAATGAAGGATGCAATAGATACGTTTAAAAACGGTTATATCGTTCAGCGCTATAAAGGTCTCGGTGAGATGAACGCGGATCAATTATGGGAAACGACGATGAACCCGGAAACAAGAACTTTAATTCGGGTGACGATTGAAGATATTGCCCGTGCCGAAAGAAGAATCACAACCCTAATGGGGGACAAAGTGGAACCACGTCGAAATTGGATTGAGTCGAACGTGAGATTTGGCTTGGATGAAGAAACAAATATTATTGAAAATGAAAAAATAAGAAAAGAATAATGTGTATAGTGGTTTTTCTTTTAATAGGAAGCAATGTCTCTATGAATCCAAGAGGGGGATATTAACGGATGCAACAAGAAAAATTTCTAGATCTATCCCTTGAAGAAGTGATTGGCGATCGCTTCGGAAGGTATAGTAAATATATCATTCAAGACCGGGCTCTCCCAGATGCTCGGGATGGATTGAAGCCAGTACAAAGAAGAATATTATATGCGATGCATATGGAGAAGAATACCTTTGATAAAGGATTCCGGAAAGCTGCAAAAACAGTCGGAACTGTTATCGGTAACTACCATCCTCACGGAGATACCTCCGTTTATGAGGCGATGGTCCGTTTAAGTCAGGACTGGAAGCTGCAAGAGGAATTAATTGAAATGCATGGGAATAACGGGAGTATTGACGGAGACCCGCCAGCAGCGATGCGTTATACAGAAGCAAGACTATCCCAAACCGCTTCCGAGCTGCTTCGGGATATTGATAAGGAAACAGTGGATTTCATTTATAACTTTGATGAAACAACTCTTGAACCGGTTGTTCTACCTGCGAAATTCCCTAACCTGTTAGTGAATGGGTCAACAGGTATTTCTGCTGGTTATGCGACGGACATTCCACCCCATAATTTGGAAGAAGTCATTGATGCTGTTATCATGCGGATGGACAAGCCTCAAGCTACTGTTGAACAGTTGATGAAGGTAATGCAAGGTCCCGACTTCCCGACAGGCGGTATCATTCAAGGTGTAGACGGTATTAAAAAAGCTTATGAAACTGGACGCGGAAGAATTATTGTACGTGGAAAGACGGAGATAGAAGCAATCCGTGGTGGCAGAGAGCAAATCGTTATTGAAGAAATCCCTTATGAAGTGAATAAAGCGGCAATGGTGAAGAAAATTGATGAACTAAGAATTGACCGGAAAATAGAAGGCATTGCCGAGGTCCGAGATGAATCAGATCGAACCGGCTTGCGTGTAGTTGTTGAGTTAAGAAAAGACGCTGATGCTACCGGAATATTGAATTACTTATATAAAAATACGGATCTGCAAGTTTCTTATAACTTCAACATGGTGGCAATTGAAGATAAGACACCGAAATTAATGTCCTTACAGCAAATACTGGACGCATTTATTAACCATCAAAAAGAAGTTGTTACAAGGCAAGTCACATTTGACTTAAATAATGCGAAAAATAGAGCTCATATTATCGAGGGGCTAATTAGAGCGCTCTCCATCCTGGATGAAGTAATCACAATGATTCGTTCATCTAAAGATAAAGGGGATGCGAAGAAGAATTTAATGAAAGCATTCGACTTCACCGAAGCTCAGGCTGAAGCAATCGTTAATTTGCAGCTATATCGTCTAACGAATACGGATATTACCCAGTTAGAAAATGAAGCAAAGGAATTGGAACGGAACATTCAATCCTATGAAGCAATTCTAGCTAGTGAAGCAACGTTAATGAAGACGATTAAAAAAGATTTAAGGGAAATCAAGAAAAAGTTCAAATCACCACGCTTGACAGTAGTGGAAGAAAAAATAGAAGAGTTGAAAATAAATATCGAGGTCCTCATTCCTAGTGAAGATGTAGTTGTATCTGTTACGAAGGATGGCTACTTAAAACGAACGAGTTTACGTTCTTATGGTGCCTCGAATAATGATGATTTGACAATGAAAGAGCTGGATTATCTAATCGGTCTCTATGAGCTGAATACAACCGATCATCTTCTTTTATTTACGACTAAAGGTAGGTTTATTTATTTCCCTGTCCATGAACTCCCCGATATTCGCTGGAGGGATCTAGGGGCACATATTTCACACTTTACAAGTCTTGCAGAAGACGAGCGGCTGGTGCGAGTTATTCCAGTCCAAGCGTTTTCGGATAAGAAATATTTAGTCTTCTTTACTAGAAATGGAATGATTAAACGAACCGCGCTTGACAAATATGAAACCCAGCGACAAGGTCGGGCGATGATTGCAATTAATTTAAGGAAAGACGATGAGTTGATTGACGTCCACGAAACAAACGGTTATTCTGATATTTTCCTTGCGTCAAATACGGGATATGGTCTATGGTATCATGAATCTGAGGTAAATCCGACAGGTCAGCGAACAGCCGGTGTAAAAGCGATGAATTTAAGAGACGAAGAATTCATTGTAAGTGGTCAAATATTTGAAGACTTGGCAGACCCATCCTTAGTCCTTGTTACGCAACGGGGCGCTGTGAAACGCATGGGACTTACGGAGTTCGAAAAAACAACGAGAGCGAAACGTGGTCTCCATATGTTAAGAGAATTGAAGAGTAAGCCACATCGCGTCGTAGGTTTCTTTACAGCTAATGAAAATGATAGTATTAGCATTCAAACGGCCAATGGAGTTACCCATTCGATCTATCCACTTGAATTATCCATGAGTGATCGCGTCAGCAACGGCTCCTTTGTCATCGACACTGATCATGACGGCGAGGTAACTGAAGCTTGGAAAGAAATCACCTACGAAAAACCTTTCGAAGCTGAGGATGAAAAAGAATAAAATAATAACGACAAAGCCTAGAGAATTCTCTAGGCTTTTTAAGAACCCAACGTTTATACTTTATCAATTTTAAATTATATGATAAAGTATTGATAACGCTTCCATTGGAGGGAGGATGAATTCAACGGATCTAAGAGAACGGATTATCGAAGCATCATTAAGTTTATTTGAACAACACGGATTCCACGGCGTCACTGTAAACCAAATCGTAGACGCTGCAGGCATATCAAAGGGAGGGTTTTACCACCATTTCACTTCGAAGGATGAACTATTGTTTGTTATCCATGATATCTTCATCACCTATGTCTTGGAACGAGCCATCAAAGCAAATGAACAGAATGTGCCACCCAAGGATAGATTAAGACTAATCATCAAAGACTTTGTAAATGTATTCGACATTTATAAAGCTCATTTAACCGTCTTTTATCAAGAAAGCATTTATTTAAAAGCGGAACATGAAGAAATCGTCAAAAAGAAACGGAATAAATTTAAAACAATTATTCAAAATGTAATCGAAGAAGGGATTGCTGTTGGAAATTTCCGTAGAGATTTATCCGTTGATATTACAACGATGGCTATTCTCGGTATGGTGAACTGGACATATAAATGGTACCAGCGAAATGGAGAAAAGCGCATTGATGAAATAGCCGATATCTACACAGACTTGATTCTTCATGCTGTCACTCGGAATGGGCATATAGGAGATGGGACTTCCTAGAGGAGTATTTTTTTACCAGGATACCGACCAACCAGTCGGTCTTGATTTTCATAAGTTAAACAAGGGGGAATAGGCGGATGAACTTTGAATTAACAAAGGAACAAGAGATGATTAGGAAAATGGTGAGAGATTTTGCGGAAGAAGTAATTCGACCACGGGCGATTGAAATTGACACGAAGGCGGAATTCCCAGAAGATATATTTAAGCAGATTGGTGAATTAGGGTTACTTGGACTTCCATTTCCGGAAGAGTATGGTGGTTCTGGCGGAGATACGGTTTCTTATGCTCTTGCAGTGGAGGAAATTGGCCGGGTATGCGGCAGTACGGGGCTTAGTTATGCTGCAGCAGTCTCACTAGGTGCAAGTCCGCTTTATTATTTTGGCACAGATGAGCAGAAAGAGAAATTTTTAAAACCTTTAGCGGAAGGAAAGGCGCTCGGCTCCTTTGGACTTACGGAACCGAATGCGGGATCGGATGCAGGTGGTACAATGACGACCGCCGTGCTGGAAGGTGACAACTATGTTATTAATGGGGAAAAATGCTTTATAACGAATGCAAGCTTTGCAAAGCTTTTAATCGTTACTGCGGTGACTGGCAAGGATGAGAATGGGAAGAAACTTATTTCCTCGATTATTGTGCCAACAGACACTGCCGGCGTTACAATTACGAGCAATTACGATAAGATGGGTGTCAGAGGTTCGGATACCGCTGAAATTGTCCTTGATCATGTCATCGTCCCGAAAGAGAATGTCCTTGGTGAAGTAAACAAAGGATTCAAGCAATTCCTCTCAACGCTGGATGGAGGAAGAATATCGATTGGCGCACTAGGTGTCGGGATAGCCCAAGGTTCTTTAGATAAAGCACTCGAGTATGCAAAGGAAAGAAAGCAGTTTGGCCAATCCCTATCTAAATTTCAAGCGATTCAATTTAAGCTGGCAGATATGGCGATGGAAGTTGAACTAGCGAGAACGATGGTTCATAAAGCTGCTTGGCTTAAAGATCAAGATAAGCCATTTGGTAAGGAGGCAGCTTTTGCGAAATTATATGCTTCAGAAACTGCAGTTCGCACGGCTGATCAGGCAATCCAAATTCATGGCGGATATGGCTATATGAGGGAATATGAAGTAGAGCGCTATCTACGTGATGCTAAACTTTTAGAAATCGGTGAAGGTACTTCCGAAGTTCAACGTCTTGTTATTGCAAGATATCTAGGATGCTAGGATAACCGTTGAGATCAGTAATCTAATAGAGGGGGCAGCCAATGATTAAGAGAATACTAATTGCAAATCGAGGGGAGATTGCATCTCGGATTATTCGGACCTGTAAACGTCTTGGTATTACATCCATTGCTGTTTATTCAGAGGCGGATAAAGAAGCACCGTTCGTAAAAGCGGCAGACGAAGCTTATTTGTTAGGAGCTTCTCAAGTTAATGAAAGTTATATGAATATGGATAAGATTTTCGATGTTGCTAAAAAGGTCGCAGCCGATGCTATTCACCCGGCTTATGGTTTTTTTAGTGAGAATGCCGTATTTAGACAACGATGTGAAAAAGAAGGGATTCGTTTTATCGGTCCTAAAAGTGAAGTTATTCAACAAATGGGGGATAAAATAAATGCCCGGAATGCAATGATTGCGGCAAACGTACCTGTTGTACCAGGAACAGAAAAGGCAATTACCGATGTAGAACAAGCGGTAGAGTTTGCCAAGGAAATTGGTTATCCAATTATGCTGAAAGCTGCTGCAGGCGGCGGTGGAATCGGGATGCAAGTCGTCCGGGAAGAGGAAGAACTTAGAAAAGTATTTACAAGTAATTCCGAACGTGCATTGAATTTTTTTGGTAACGGTTCCATGTTTTTAGAAAGAAAAATAGAAAATGCGCACCATATTGAAATACAAATTCTTGCAGATGAGTATGGAAATGCTGTCCACTTATTTGACCGGGAATGCTCGATTCAGCGGCGTAATCAGAAGGTGATTGAAGAAGCTCCATCACCATTTATTTCAGAGAAAACGCGAAAAAAGATGGGAGAAACTGGCGTCCAGGCAGCGAAAGCAATTTCTTATACGAATGCGGGAACGATTGAATTTCTTGTGGATGAAGAAGAGAACTATTACTTTTTGGAAATGAATACAAGGATTCAAGTCGAGCACCCTGTAACAGAGGAAATAACAGGCATCGACATGATTGAAATGCAGATCCGGATTGCAAATGGAGAAGAGCTTCCGTTTAAACAAGAGGAAATTAAACGGAATGGACACGCAATAGAAACAAGAATTTATGCGGAAGACCCGGTACGATTTTTCCCTTCCCCAGGTACCATAACAAGCGTGAATTTACCTGAGGGAAAAGGAATCCGCCATGATATTGCTTTTACCGAAAATTATCAAGTAACCCCTTTTTACGATCCAATGATTGGTAAATTGATTGTAAAGGGAGAGACACGGAAAGAAGCTGTTGAGCGTTTGGAACAGGCATTGGCAAATTATCGGATTGATGGGATCAAAACGAATCTGCCAATGCTAGAGAAATCTGTAGCGATTCCTCAATTTAAACAAGGAAATACAACGACTAATTTTGTGGATAATTATTATATCCCATTAATCCAAAAATCGTAGGGAGGAACAATTATGGAAAAAATAGTTGCAAGTATGGCAGGTAATGTATGGAAAATTGTTAAGAACGAAGGGGATGTTGTTAGCTCTGGAGAGGATGTCGTTATCTTGGAATCAATGAAGATGGAGATCCCGATTCCAGCTGAAGCTGATGGCGTAATCAAAGAATTGAAAGTCGCTGAAGGGGACTTTGTTAATGAAGGAGACGAAATTGCAATTATCGAATAATCAGGGAGAAAAGGGGGCAACGGGATGATTGAAGTTCATATAGAAAATCATGTATCAACCATTACTTTAAATCGACCTGAGGCAGCGAATGCAATGTCCACCGAGTTGTTAAATGAACTAAATCAAGTACTCGATTCAGTTGATGCAAATGAGGAAAGCTTTTGTACGGTTATTACTGGCAAGGGAGAGAAAGCTTTTTGTGCGGGGGCCGATCTTAAAGAACGGAAAACGATGACTGATCGGGAAGTCGTTCAGGCAGTTCGCTATATCGGTAAAACAGTGAACCGAGTTGAAAGCATGCGCATGCCGGTAATTGCAGCACTCAATGGTGTCGCATTTGGTGGTGGTCTTGAGCTGGCTCTTGCTTGTGACCTGCGCATAGCTGCAGAACATGTGAAGCTTGGGCTTACAGAGACATCATTAGCAATTATTCCAGGAGCGGGCGGGACACAGCGATTGCCGCGCTTAATTGGGTCCGGCAAGGCAAAGCGTCTCATCTATACCGCTCAATCAATTACTGCTCATGAAGCGGAAAAGCTCGGTATTTTAGATGAGGTGGTTTCGAGCTCGGAATTAATAAACGAGTCTAGGGAAATTGCGGAAAGAATTACTGCCAATGGTCCAGTAGCTTTGGAACAGGCAAAGCTTGCAATTAATCGTGGGGCGGAAACGGATCTCGTAACAGGACTTGAAATCGAGCATCTTGCTTATCAGAAAACGATACCGACTCAGGACCGGAAAGAAGGCTTGCAAGCATTCAGTGAAAAGCGGAAACCGATTTATAAAGGGGAATAATAGTTGGGGGGAGGACTAGAACATGTCATTTATTGAGGAACTAGAACAACGGGTAGAAACGATTAAACAAGGTGGGAAAGAAAAATATCACCTAGCAAACACAGAAAAGGGGAAATTGTTTGTACGGAAACGTTTAGAGCTTTTATTTGATGAAGATTTAGATATAGAAGATGCTTTTTTCGCCAACTGTATGGCCGGAGATTTACCTTCTGATGGAGTAGTTACAGGGATTGGCAAAATCAATGGTCAAAATGTTTGTGTGATGGCCAATGATTCGACTGTTAAGGCTGGATCATGGGGGAAACGGACCGTTGAGAAAATACTTCGGATTCAAGAAACAGCACTTAACTTGGAAATTCCGATTATTTACCTTGTTGATTCCGCCGGTGCAAGAATCACCGACCAAATCGAGATGTTCCCTGGTAGAAGAGGGGCGGGCAGGATATTCCATAACCAAATAAAACTATCTGGAAGGGTGCCACAGCTTTGTTTATTATTCGGCCCATCTGCAGCAGGAGGAGCATATATTCCAGCTTTTTGTGACGTTGTAGTAATGGTCGAAGGTAATGCATCGATGTATCTTGGCTCGCCGAGAATGGCGGAGAAGGTAATCGGTGAAAAAGTGTCTTTAGAGGAAATGGGTGGTGCAAGAATGCATTGTACCGTTTCCGGTGTCGGTGACGTCCTTGTGAAAACGGAAGAAGAAGCAATAGCTTATGCAAGAAAATATCTTGGCTATTTCCCGCCGAACTTTAGGAATAAGCCTCCTGAGTCAGCTCAGAAAGCCGTGAAAGCGTCGGATAAGACGATAACAGAAATTGTTCCGGAAAATCAGAATGCGGCTTTTAATATGATTGAATTAATTGAACAGGTAATCGATGAAGACAGTTTAGTTGAAGTAAAGAAAGAATTTGCGAAAGAATTGATTACCGGCTTAGCGCGGATTAATGGCCGAAGTGTAGGGATTATTGCGAATCAGCCTCGTGTAAAAGGGGGTGTCCTTTTCACAGATTCCGCGGATAAAGCTGCGAAATTCATCCAGCTTTGTAATGCATTTAATATTCCACTTCTTTTCTTGACAGATGTTCCAGGTTTTATGATTGGTACAAAAGTTGAAAGAGAAGGGATTATCCGTCATGGTGCAAAAATGCTCGCGAGTATGAGTGAAGCTACGGTACCTAAAATTTCTGTTATCGTGAGGAAAGCATATGGTGCAGGTCTATACGCGATGGCAGGGCCAGCTTTTGAACCAGACTCGGTACTTGCATTCCCAAATGCCCAAATTGCTGTCATGGGCCCTGAGGCAGCAGTGAATGCGGTACACGCAAAAAGAATCGCTGAGTTGCCTGAGGAAGAAAGAAATGCGTTTATTAAAGATAAGCAGGACGCCTATAAGGATGAAATTGATATTTATCGTTTAGCATCAGAAATGGTTGTTGATGATATCATTCATCCGGACCGCTTACGGGAAGAGCTTATTAAACGATACGAAATCTATGAAGATAAGAATCTTACCTTCACAGAAAGAAAGCACGGTGTTTATCCAGTCTAATTTTATAGCATTAGAAGAGCCTTGACTGCAAAACAGTTAAGGCTCTCTTTTCTGTGTATTTAAAAAATGGGACAAATGCTCTGACCCCAGTTTTCAATTTACGATAACTTTATTATGTTAACTAAGGGGGAGCGGTAGAAATATAGGTGATTTTTACGTATAATAGATTAAAATCGTTATTTTAAGAGGGGCAGGAGAAAGTATTCATGGTGCAGGTTAATACAGGAACAGAGTTGAACGAAGAACAGCTTGCAGCTCTTTATCAACTGATGCAGGCAAATAATGATGAGGAAAATGCAAAGAAAATATTGGAGTTGTATCAAAAGTTACATGATAAGGAGCTCGTCGTCAGTTTCTCAGGACATTTTTCAGCGGGGAAGTCATCCATGATTAATGCACTGCTTGGAAAGGATATTTTGCCAAAAAGTCCGATTCCAACGAGTGCAAATATTGTTAAGTTAACATCTGGAGAGGGCTGGGCAAGAGTCTTCTTTACCAAAGGGGATCCTATTGAGTATCAGGAACCTTACGATCTTGATATGATTAAGGCCTATTCAACAGATAAAGATGAAATTAAGCGAATCGAAATCAGTACGAAAGAAGTAATTATACCACATAAAGCAGCGCTAATGGATACACCGGGGATTGATGCTGCGGATGATGCTGACCGCTTAATGACGGAGAGTGCACTTCACTTAGTAGATGTCCTGTTTTATGTCGTGGACTATAATCATGTCCAATCTGAAGTTAATTTGTATTTTCTTCAATCACTACAAGAAAATCAAATCCCATTTTATTTAATAATTAATCAGATTGATAAACATAATGAAAAGGAATTATCATTTGCCAGTTTCAAAGAAAGTATCAGGCAAACCTTTACAGCTTGGAATATTCAACCTGTCGAAGTTTTTTATACATCACTTTATGATCCTTCGCTATCAATCAATGAATTCAACAAGGTAAAAAATACATTGTTTTCCATCCTAGAAAATGAAGGAGACACGCATTTCAATATTCAAGCCTCAGTCAAACAGGTTATGGAGAAGCATAAATCCTTCCTGGAACAGCAGTATGATGAACTAAAGAGCGAAATAGAAATGGATGAAGATGTAGAACAACAGTTGGCTCATATGGAAACTGCTGAGGAACTAATGAGAAATCTTGCGAAAGAGCCAGAAGAATTGGAAGAGACGTTTCAATCGGAATTAAAGCAAACATTGCAAAATGCGTATTTAATGCCGAAAGAAGTACGTGATCTTGCTGAAAGTTATCTTGAAGCCGAGCAACCAAGTTTTAAAGTAGGCTTGTTTGGATCCAAGAAGAAAACCGAGGAAGAAAGGGCCAACCGCAGAGAAGAATTTGAGCAATTAATCCAAGAAACAATTCGCTCATCAATTCAATGGAAGCTGAGGGATAAATATGTTCAGCTCCTGAAGGACTATGCACTGACTGATCAAGCGTTAATCGAAGAAGTGAATAATTTCTCAATCAATTATGATCACTCTGATTTTGAAAAGTTATTAAAGCATGGCGCTCAAGTGAACGGGGAGTATGTATTAAATTATACAAATGACGTCGCAAGCGATATTAAAGCTAAATTCAGGCGGCGCTCCTTAGAGCTTCTTGAAGTGATCCAGCAAGCACTAGCGGATAAGCATGCTGAAACATTGGCAAAACAAGAAACATCTTCAGAAAGTCTTGAAGAAGTACGGAAGGTTATCGATAAATACAATAAAATTCAAGCTGAATTGGAAAGCAAGATCAGCGTAATAGATGAAGTATTCGCCTTCCCGCGTGTCGATGAAAGAGAATGGGAACAAACGCTGACTGAAGTAAAGCGGAAAGAAGATAAATTTGTTATCGCCGAGCAGTCTATTTATGAAAAAAATCAGGAAGAAACTAAGACAGAGATAAAAGCAGTAGTGGAAGCAGAAGCACAACCTACGAATCTGTCAGCTGAAGAAATGCTGAAACGGATTGAGCAGACAATCACGCTTACGGAGAAAATCCCAGGTTTTACTGATTTAATAACAGATCTTAAAAGGAAGCAAGATAGGCTTAAAAATCGAACATTTACGATTGCTCTATTTGGTGCATTCAGTGCTGGTAAGTCATCTTTTTCCAACGCATTGATTGGAGAAAATGTGTTACCTGTTTCACCGAACCCAACGACGGCAACTGTCAACCGCATCCATCCAATAACAGAAGAATACCCGCACGGTACGGTCGTTGTGACAATGAAGCAGGAAGCGAAATTATATGAGGAATTAACCGATATGACGGATAAATTCTCTCCAAAGGGGGATACCCTCGATCGGTTGCTTACATGGATTGATAAGAAGAATATTGCTGAAGATGCCCGTTTAAATAAGATGTACCAAGCTTATATTCGCGCCATGATGAAAGGCTATATTGCCAATAAAGAATATATCGGGAAAAAGCGGACAATCCCCTTTGATGAATTTGGCGCCTATGTCGCAGATGAGACGATGGCTTGTTTCGTTGAAGCAATCGATGTCTATTATGATAGCCCCATTACAAGACAAGGTATTAGTTTAGTAGACACTCCTGGTGCGGATTCGGTGAATGCCCGGCACACGAATGTAGCATTCAATTATATTAAACATGCGGACGCTATCCTTTATGTAACGTATTATAATCATGCGTTATCACGCGCCGACCGAGATTTTCTTTTACAACTCGGCCGGGTAAAAGAAGCATTTCAATTGGATAAAATGTTTTTCATTGTTAATGCTGCCGATCTTGCGGAAAGTAAAGAGGAATTACAGCTCGTCACGACTTATGTCACAGACGAATTAACAAAACTTGGGATTCGGAATGCCAGATTATTTCCAGTATCTAGTAAACAGTCGCTTAGTGAGAAGGTAAAACAACTTCCATTAAACGGGCAAATGGAAGCATTTGAAAGCCAATTTTATTCCTTTATTCATCATGACTTAGCTTCATTAACAATTGATAGTGCCTTATGGGATATGAGGCGAGCGTATGAAACAATGGAACACTATATTTCCTCTATCACACTTGATGAAGCAGATAAAGAGCAGCAAAAAGAGCGGATAAAACAAGACCAGACACAAGCCGCTACATATGTTCGCACATATGAAACGGATGTCTATATGCAGCAGCTCGAGCAACGGATTGAGAAGCAGCTCTACTATGTTATAGAGCGACTTAGTATTCGTTATCACGATATGTTTAAGGAAATGTTCAATCCAACAACAATTACTGAAAATGGCAGAAAAGCTACTTCCGAGTTGAGGAATGCGCTAGAGAACTTAATCGAATATATTCAATTTGAACTTAATCAAGAACTTCAAGCCGTATCTTTAAGGATGGAACGCCATACATTACGATTGGCAAATGAGGTATACCAGGCAATGCATAAAAGAAATAAGGAGATTAATTCACTATTTGCTTTACCGGACCAGTTTGATTATGAATTATATACACCGGATTATGAGGAGAAAATGCCAGCTATACAAATGAAACTCTTCCAGCCTATTATTGGAAAATATAAAGGAACAAAAGCATTTTTCGTACAAAATGAAAAAGAAACAATGAAAGAAGAACTGTATCAAATGCTTTTACCATCAATTGAAAAGTTTATCCAAGCAAATCAAGAGAGGATGGTTTCAGGTTACAAAGAGCAGTGGCAAGAACTAATCAAGGTGATGAAAGAGTCAACCATCCAACGACTGGAGCAACAAGTTTCTAATTACTTCACGATATTAGCAGCACCAGCAGAACTTCCAAGATTAGGTGAAACACTAGAACAGTTGGAAAAACTCATAATGGAAGAAAAGGTAGGAGTAGATATATAAATGGAAAAGAATAAGATTTTATTAGTAGACGGAATGGCATTGTTATTTAGAGGATTTTTCGCTACTGCCTTCCGAGGAAACTTTATGAAAACAAGTGAAGGAATACCAACAAATGGAATTTATCAATTTTTACGGTATTTCCTTGATGCAGTTGACATGTATGAACCGAGCCACGTAATTTGTTGCTGGGACATGGGGAGCAAAACGTTCCGTAATGAAATTTATCCAGATTATAAAGCAAACCGTGGAGCACCCCCGGAAGAGCTTGTACCACAATTTGACTTAATTAAAGAAGTCGTCGAAGCTTTCAATATTCCAAATGTCGGTCTAGAAAATTATGAGGCAGATGACTGTATTGGTACGCTTGCTCGTCTATTTCAAGCAGATCACGAGGTTATTGTTCTAACAGGAGATCAGGATATGCTTCAGCTAGTTGATGAGAATATACACGTCTCAATCATGAGAAAAGGACAAGGGAACTATGAATTGTTTACAAGAGAAAACTTCTTTGAGAAAAAAGGGATATATCCACACCAAGTCGTTGATATGAAAGCATTAATGGGAGATAGCGCAGATAATTACCCAGGTGTAAAAGGAATAGGGGAAAAAACGGCGCTTCGATTAATTAAAGAGTATCAATCCATTGAAGGACTTCTAGCTAATACGGATCAATTAACAAAAGGGATCCGTACCAAATTAGAAACCGATCTTGAGATGCTTCACATTTCAAGGGAACTTGCTGAAATTAAATGTGATGTACCCGTCTCTTGTGAGCTGGAAACGGCACAGAAAAGATTTGATCGAACAAAGATTGAACCGAAACTGGAATCGCTCGAATTTAAAAATTTAGACCGGATGCTCGCAATAAGTGCCAAATAG